>CAVWKL010000047.1:0-7196 GCA_963755075.1 uncultured Alphaproteobacteria bacterium | reverse complement strand
GCCAAAATGCATCATCATCCCCAACACATTGTTTATGTCCTTAAAGGTGGAAAACTAAAACTTGTCTCAGAAGGAAAAACTCAGGAGCTGGAGTTGAAAGAAGGCTCCGCACTTTATTAGACGCCCAAAACCATGAAGCTACAAACACGGGCAAAACAGTAATAGACCTGTTGGTTGTCGAATTAAAAAAATAGAATGCTGATTATGTTTGCTTTCAACCCCTTTTTTTGTTGAGTTTTTATTTCTTGATTTCGTCAACCAACTCTGTAACGGGTATGGTTGTTTGTTCCGTTTAGATAAATTCTTTAGCATTACAGCGCCTTCCTTTAACTCCCGCTCGCCAATATGAGATTAATATTTCATGGCCGTCAACTTTGCGTTTGTCCGCATCGTTTAAGGCTTTTGCCATCTTGCGCCCCATAATCTCGAACTCCACAACTACGCCCGCGCTCCTTAGCATCTGAGCAATCTTTAACGCTTCAACCTTGAGCGCATCGTTAACGGCAGAGACAAGAATTCTTCGCCCAGCCGCCCCTGCAAGCGGGGCTTTTTGGGTTTGCAATGCAAGACGCAACCCTGTGATTCCGTGTGCACAACCAACTGCTGGCGTGGGTTCTCCGCCGAACAACTCGATTAGCCGGTCGCTGTCTGCATGCAACAGCATGGGCGCTACGGCTGAGCCTCTTTCAAATATCATTCAATCTGCTGCAAAAATGGTCTTAATCATGATTTCCAAAATTGTTCAGCTATCTCCCTATGCAGCTTTTGCATTGATCGCTTGGGTAGTTGGGACACAAGGATTTGGCATTATGGTCAGCCTTTCCAAGCTTGTAGCTGCAATTATTATTACGATGACCATGCAATATATGATCTTCGGTCTATTTATCTTGGTATTCTGCCGAATGTCACCTATACCTTTTTACAAAAAAAGTTTGGAATATCAGTTGATTGCATTCTCTACAGGCAGTAGTAAGGCTAGCCTTTAGACAACGATGAAAGTATGTCGAGAAAAATTGGGGGTTTTATGAATCTAGCACAGCAATACGTTGTGTACGTGTACCGCTTGACGCGTACGTGCTGCTTCACCGTCTGGTCCTGATGGGCGCCTTCTATGAATGGCACACGATCACGACCAAGGGGTTCAGTCTCGACATCAACGGCTTCATCTTCATCGCCTTGATGCTCGGGCTGATCTTTCACGGCACGCCGATCGCCTACGTGCGCTCGTTCGAGTCGGGGGCCAAGACGGTCGGCCCGATTCTGCTGCAGTTTCCGCTCTACGGCGGAATCATGGGCGTGATGACCGACACCGGGCTCGCCGCGGTCATCGCGCAGAGCTTCGTATCCTTCTCGACTGCGCACACCCTGCCGTTCTGGTCGTTCATTTCCTCGAACATCATCACCCTGTTCGTGCCCTCCGGCGGCGGACACTGGGCGGTGCAGGGCCCGTTCATGGTCCCCGCCGCGGTCAAGCTTCACGCCGACGCCGCGATGACGGCTATGGGAACGGCGATGGGCGAGCAGACCGCGAACATGATCCAGCCGTTCTGGGCCCTGCCGATTTTGGCGATCGCGCGCCTCGGCATCAAGGACATCATGGGTTACTGCGTCATCGCGTTGGTCATCAGTCTCGTGCTCTACGGCGGATCGTTGCTCGTCTTTGCCTGAGCGAAGACGACGCCCGTGCGGAGGGCCGCCGGTTGACCTATAGCCAGTCTCCTCTGTAACCCGAAGCCGAAGCGGCTATGGACGCTTTCCGATACGCCATGGCGCCCGCCTGACGGCAGGCGCCGCAAACGATGGGAGCCACGCCGATGCGAAGCCAGAGGATTGCTTGGCTATTGGCGGTTGCTTGGGCGGCGCCGTGGCCCGCAATGGCGGCGGCGGAAGAATGTCATATCGCCGACCCCGTGGGCTTGGTCTGCCAGCAACGCCTGAGCGTTTGCGTAAGCTATTGGGGCCTCGTCAATGGCGCGATTGTCCACAAGAAACTCGGTCACGACGAAGACTCGACCGCCGCCGCATTGACCGCCGACCCCGGACCCGACGCTCGGATCCTGCAGGCGCTCGGGCCGGATCGCTTCCAAAAATTGCTCGATAACGTCTATGCATCGGACACGGGCGGGCTCGACGACAACGCCAATTTCGCGCTTTTCGTCGAGAAGACATGCGTCGAGAACGTCCGGTTCATTTTCCTCAACGGACCCTACCGGCCGTGAATGAGGTTTGCGCCGAAGCCGGGTTGTCGTCGCGATCCCCGGGCGGCGCCCCTCGAGCGTGGCGGCGTCAACCGGCTGTCCGCCGAGCTTCATTGCGGACTGGCGCTCGCGCCGAACCATCGCCCATCGGATTTTGCCGCACATGTCCATCGTTTCCGGTTACTCGGCGTCGGGCGGGGCCATCAGGCCGCCCTCGCCGGCGAGCGCGTTCGGACCGAGGGGAAGACGGAGCGGCGAAGCCTCGCCGACGTTGCGCTTGAAAATCGCCGCGTAATCGCCCGTCGCGGCGAGAACCGACTCGCGCCATCCCTTGGCGAGGCCGAGCGCCGGCGCATCGATCGCCAGGCTGTCGGGGCCGCCCGCAGTCCACTCGGCCTTCGGGCGATCCGCGGCGATCAGCATATCCACGGTCCAGAACGCCAGCGCCGCCCAGGCGCCGTCGCCGGGACCGGCGGCGACGACAATGGGAAAACGCGCGATCGGTTCGGCGAGGATGCGCCCGCCGCGCAGGTTCGGGCCGCCTTGCAGCCGCGCCGCGGCGAGCGTCGTGGCCTCGCCCGCCATGGCGTGACATTGCCGGGAGTCGAAGGCGTCGTGCATTTCGTCTTCCTCCTGGTAGCCCATGCGGATGAACGGCACGCGTTTGGCGGCGAAATAGGCCTCGAGGCGATGATGCGACGCCTCGCCCTGAAGGAAGCAAATCGATTGATCCGCGAGATCGTCGGGACGCTGCGCCGCGGACGCGCCCGCCACCATCAGCGCGACGCTCTCGTAGAAGGCGGGCGGGCCGGGCACGACGAGCCCGGCGAGCCTCTCATCGGCGATTTCGGCGCCGCTCAAGAAGAACACATCGTCGCGCCCCGCGCGCGCCTCGTCGAAGCTCTTGTCGGAGTCGTAAATGGTTACGAGGACCTTGACCGACGAACCCGCCGCGGCGACGCCGATCGCTCGGCAGAGGTCGACCAGTAGCCCGCTCGGCGTTTCCACCGCGTTCTGATCGAGCAAGCCCGGTCGCGCCACCGCGCCGCAGCGGATTGCCCCGCCCGCCCTGACGCGATCGAGCGTTGGGCCGGCCCAAGCGGCGCCGACGAAGCCGGCCATCGCCAGCGACGCCAGGCGCAGCGTCAATGCGCGCCCCCGCAATCCCGTCGCCGGGCGTCGTGGCGCCAACCTGCGCGGATCGACGGAATCGGGCTTCTCGGCCTGAGGCGACGTTTTCAATTGTAGGCGGGCAGCGTGGCGGGCAGCGTATTGAAATTCGCCGGCGGCGCGGCGACGATGTGCTGGCGTTTGTCCTCAGGCGTCATGCCGATCGCCTCGCAACCTTTCCCGCCGTAATGGGGCAGGCTCCACACGACGTCTTTCGGCGTCATCGCGTACTCGGCGGGCAGGGGCGCCGCGTCGCCGCGCAGACGCTTCGGGCTGAAGCCGGAAAGCAGACTATCGGTCATCGGCGAGTTGGAGTCGCGCGGGCCCAGATATTGCTGGTGAAAGCCCGCCGGGCCGAACTTGTTGAACGCCGGCGAATCACCGGCTTTCAGCGCGTCGGCTTCGTCGGGCAGTTGCGACAGGGGCGGCAGGCCGAAAACCGCGTTGATCGTTTCGATCACCGCGTTGTGGTCGCCCTCGGCGTGGGACACCGCGTGGGCGCGCGCGTAAGGCGAGATGAGAATGAGCGGCACGCGCACGCCGCGCGCCAACGGCAGTCCGTCCGGTCCGTAGGACAGGATGCGGGGCGGGACGTGATCGTAGAAACCGTCCGACTCGTCGTAGGTGATGACAACAGCGCTTTGGCTCCATAATTCCGCATCGCCGGCTATGGCGTTGACGGCCTCGGCGGCCATCGCTTCGCTGATCTCGCGGTCGCTGTAGGCGGGGTGATCGTCGTCGCCCGACTTCGCCGTGGCGATCGCCTTGAGATCGTCGGCGGTCAGGCCCTTGGGGTTGGGATAGTTGGGGTTCTGGATCGGCGGCGTCGCGGCGCGGATGTTCTTGAATCCGCCGCGCAGATAGAAGACGCCGCCCTCCTTGGGCAGCGCGCGCGCGGCGAGGTCGGCGAAGAAGTCGCCTTCGCCGCGCATTTTCTGGCGCTCGCCAGGATTGTTGGCGAGATAGCCGAAATACTGCGGCCCCTGGTGGTGAGCGACGTAGCCGGCGTGCGAGGCGACGCCGTTGGCGTCGCTGGGCTCGAGATCGTAGCCGTTCTGGTACCAGCCCCAGGCCACCGGCGCCGTGTTCAAGCCCTGGATGAAGGCGACGTCCTTTTGGACGTCGGCGAGGTCGGCCTCGGGGCTGAGGTCGCGCTTGGCGCGCTCGCCGATCTCGCGGCCCATCGCGGTCAAGGGGACCGTGGCGAAGGTGAGATTCTCCGCGACATTGGCCGGCGCGTAATTCTCCGCCGGCGAGGTCGGCTGGCGGTCGGCGGCGGTCGCGTCGTACTCGGAGCCCCAATAGGGGTTGGGGTCGTTGACGAGGGGAACGCGCTGGGGCTGGCCGGTCCCGCTGTAAGCGGCGCCGTTGACGACGCCGCTCATCGGCAGCGGCGCTTGCGCGTCCGCCGCGTGCTTGACCCATTGCGTCTCGCCCGACTGGCCGGCGATCATCGCCACGGCGTTGGGGGTGGAGGGCGTGTCCTCGGTGGCGAAGATCTTGTCGAAGATGGTGAAACGATCGGCGAAGTTCCAGAACAGGGGGATCGTGTCGCAGTCGATGTGGGACATGACGAGGCGGGCGAACTGCGCGCCCTGCGCTTGCGCCATATTGTTGCCGGGCTTGGCGTACTTGCGATATTCGTCGGCGGCGAAGCCGTCCATGCGCGGGACGCCGTCGACCACGTCGAGCTTTGCGGCGAGGCCCTTGTGGCTGTGGTCGACGCTGTCGACGAACGAAGCGTTCTCGAGCGGTCCGATCAGAAACGGCTGCGCGGTGACGCGCGCGCCGTTCGCGTCCGTGTAGGTCTGGGTGAAGCCCGGCGTCTGATCGGGCGCGCGCGGCTGGGCGCCGTCGGAATAGAGGCCGTCGACGCCGGGAAACGTGCCGAATTCGTTGTCGAAGGAATGGTTCTCGTTGAAGATGACGAAGACGTATTTGATCTTTTGCCGCACCAGCGCCGCCATGTCGTCGTTGCTCAGCGGCGGATCTTGGGCGGGGTCGACGACAAAGGGCGCGACAGCCGGCCCTGCGTCGGGTTGCGCCGCGACGACGGGACGATCCTGCGCCGCGGCGGGAGCGGCCCCGAAAAGGCCGCTCGCGCAGAGGATCGCGATCGCCGCGGCGCCGCCAATAGCTTTCGTCATCCCGCCTCACCCTGACGCTGTGGCCACGCCGATCGCGCACGGATGGCGACCAAGCCCACTGCGGAACGCCTTTCTAACGCCCCGTAGTTACGCTTTGATGTCGCTGGCGCGCCGCGCGGATTGCCGCACTTTCACTCCGGCCAAAAGTCTGCATCGATCGTCTGGTCATAAGACCATGGACAGGCTTCCGGGAATGTCGAGCGCGGCAGCCCGGTTTCCGCGACCGCTTCCAAGACGGCGTCGCGATAGGCGAACTGCATGGCGGTCGGGGTCAACGGCCTCAGGCTCGGGTTGTCGTCGAGATGATCGGCGAGCCGATGCCGCTGCACGCCGACGCTCGCCTCCCAGTTCGCGCCCCGCCCCGCCGGTTGGAAACGCCACTTGAGAAGATGCAACACCAAGACCGTCAAGCGGCTGATCAGCTCGCGCTTTTCGGTCCTGCCCATTGTCTCAATTTCCTCGGCGATGTGTTCGATGTCGGCCTGCTGAAGTTCGCCGGCGCGCAACAGCTCCGCCTGCTGATTGCTCCAGGCGTAAAAATCCTGATCGTAGAGAACGTTCTTGGCGGGCATGATTTAATTCTATCGTTCCACGGCAAGTGTGTCCATCATGCTACAAGGCCGCGTCGTTGCGCTCGGGTCGGGTCGGTACTTGGGGACGCAGCCATGGCCAGGCGGGAGTGACCTGAAGCTTGCGCGCTGCCGCGACGCCTGCGGCTTGCGCCCCAACGCCGGCTGGCCGACAATGCCACGATGACCCCGTCCGCGCCTTCCCGCTCGCAGGAGCCCGCCTCCCGCGTCTTCGACATCGTCGTCGCCGGCGCAGGGCCCGCCGGCTTGTCGTTCGCCGCGGCGGCGAGCCAGGCGCTGGGGCGCGGCGTTTCCGTCGCCGTCGTCGATCCGCGCCCCGGCCAGAGCGACGGCCGTCTGCGCACGGTGGCGCTCGCGCCCGGCTCGCGCCATCTCTTCGAGCGCATCGGCGTCTGGGAGGCGCTGGCGCCGCAGACGCAGCCGATCCTGCGTATGGCGATCACTGACGGCCGCGTCAGCGACGCGGTGCGGCTGGAGCACCTGCGGTTCGAGGCGCGCGACGGCGAGCCGCTCGCCCACATGGCGTTCAACGACGACGTCGCGAGCGCGCTTCTGCGCCGCCTCGCCGCGCTCGGCGTCGAGACGATCGCGCAAGCCGTCGTCGGCTTTGCTCCCGGCCGCGACGTGGCGCGGGTCGCGCTCTCCGGCGGCGAGACCTTGAGCGCGCGCCTCGTCGTCGCCGCCGACGGCGTGCGCTCCAAGCTGCGCGCGCTGGCCGAGATCCCCACCGTCGGTTGGGATGCGGGCCAGTCCGGCATTGTCGCGACGATCGCCCACGAGCGCGATCACTTTGGGCGCGCCGAGCAGCATTTTCTGCCCGCCGGCCCGTTCGCCATCTTGCCGATGCCGGGGCGCCGTTCGAGCATCGTCTGGAACGAGCGCCACGCCGACGCCAAGAGCTTGCTCGCCCTCGCGCCGGAGGATTTCCTGGCGCAGATCGAGCGGCGCTTCACCCTCAAGCTCGGCGCGCTTCGCCTCGCTTCGCGCCTCGAGGCGTTCCCGCTGAGCTTCCGCTTGGCGCGCCGCTACGTCGGGGAGCGCATCGCCCTTATCGCCGACGCGGCCCATGTCGTGCACCCCTTGGCCGGGCA
>CAVWKL010000046.1:0-4352 GCA_963755075.1 uncultured Alphaproteobacteria bacterium | reverse complement strand
ACATCTACCCCGCCGACTACGGCTGGACTCCCGATTGGGACCATCCGCTGGAGCGGCCGAGCTGGTATCACAACATGAGTTCGGTCTCCCAGGCCGGGCTCTGCGTGCGCACCAATCAGCTCGATTTCGACGACGAAGTCGTCTTCGCCGCCGAGCGCGCGATTTATGACTTCGCTCGCGCCCGAGAGGCGCGGCCGTTTCTTCTCGTCGCCTCGTTCACCCATCCCCACGATCCCTTCGCCATCCCTCGGCGCTATTGGGATCTTTATCGCGACGCCGACATCGACATGCCGGGCCCGACGATCCCCCGCGACGAACTCGATCCGCATTCGCTGCGCCTGCGCCACGTCTGCGCGATGGACGCCGAGCCGGCGACCGAGCAAAACATCCGCGACGCCAGGCGCGCCTATTACGGCGCAATTTCCTATGTCGACGAGAACCTCGGCACGCTCCTCGCCGCCCTTCGCGACAGCGGGCTCGATCGCGACACGATCGTCATCTTCACCGGCGATCATGGCGAGATGCTCGGCGAGCGCGGCCTGTGGTTCAAGATGAACTTCTTCGAGGGCGCCGTCCGCGTGCCGCTCCTCGTCAGCGCCCCGGCGCGCTACGCGCCGCGCCGCGTGTCGGCCAGCGTTTCGCTGACCGATGTTCTGCCGACGCTTGTCGACATGGCGGGCGGCGATTCGGTCGCGCTTGGCCGATCGGTCGACGGGCGCAGCCTCGCAGGGCATCTGGAGGGGCGCAAAGGCCACGACGAAGCGATCGGCGAATACCTTGCCGAGGGCGCGATCGCCCCCATCGTGATGATCCGCCGCGGCGACTACAAATTCATCCACTCGCCGCCCGACCCCGACCAGCTTTACGACCTCGCGGCCGATCCGATGGAGCGCGACAACCTCGCCGCCCGTCCAGAGGACGCCGAACGCGTCGCCGACTTTCGTCGGGAGACCGCGCGGCGCTGGGATCTGCCGAGGCTTGACGCGGAGGTGCGTGAGAGCCAAAGGCGCCGGCGCCTCGTCGACGCCGCGTTGAGCCAGGGCGAAGCCTATTCCTGGGATTTCCAGCCCCGGCGCGACGCCGCCAAGCTCTATGTCCGCAACGTCTTGCCGCTCGACGACATCGAGGCGATGGCCCGTTTTCCGCGCGTTGCGCCGCGCGGACCGCAAACGAACGGAAGCGGGCCGGCGAGTTGAAAGGCGGTTGAATCCTCGGCGATCGTCGGAAACGGGCGGACATCGCCAGCGCCGGCGTCTATGGCCTGCCCCGGACCGAATCCGAGGACAACGTGATGGCCGCCGTTCCCCAACGCGCGATGACAGCAGGCGAATGGGGGTTGTTGCTGCTGCTTTCGCTGCTGTGGGGCGGCTCGTTCTTCTTCATCGGCGTCGCGGTGAAGGAACTGCCGCCGCTGACCATCGTGGCGGCGCGCGTTTCACTCGCCGCCGCCCTGCTCTGGCTGACCGCGCCGCTGACCGGTCTGTCGCCTGGAAGGATTCGCGCCGACGCGCCGGCGCTCGCCATCCTCGGCCTCATCAACAACGCCATCCCTTTCACGCTCATCGTCTGGGGGCAAACCCATTTGGCGAGCGGCCTCGCTTCGATCCTCAACGCGACGACGCCGGTCCTGACCGTGATCGCCGCGCATTTTCTCACCGCCAGCGAACGGCTGACCGCACGGAGGCTCGCGGGCGCCCTGTGCGGCCTCCTCGGCGTGGCGTGGATGATCGGACCCGACCTCGCAGGCGGCCTCGCCGACCATCTCGCGGCCGAGTTCGCCGCGCTTGGAGCCGCCCTGTCCTATGCTTTCGCGAGCATTTTCGCGCGACGGTTTCGCGGCCTCGGCCTGGCCCCGATCGACGTCGCGGGAGGGCAGGTCGCCGCCTCGAGCCTGATGCTCATTCCGGTCGCCATCGTGGTCGACCGGCCGTGGGATTTGCCGACGCCGAGCCTCGCCGCGATCGCCGCGGTCATCGCCATCGCTTCGCTCTCGACGGCGCTGGCCTACATCGTCTATTTCCGCATTCTCGCCGGCGCGGGCGCGACCAATGTCGTGCTGGTGACCCTGCTCGCGCCGGCGACCTCGATCCTGCTCGGAGCGGCGATTCTCGGCGAGCGCCTGGCGGCGCGCCATTTCGCCGGCCTCGCGCTCATCGCCGTCGGCCTCGCCTTCATCGACGGACGCCTGCCGAGCGCCCTCATGCGGCGCGCCCGGCGTTAACGAACTCGATCGGAAGGCGCCGCGCCGCCAAGCCTTTGCGACTCCCCATCCGTGCGCCGGCGCGCTAGGATCGCGGCGAGGAGGCGGGAATGGCGATCGAACGCGACCGGCCCATCGACCTTGTCGCGCGCGTCGCCAAGCGGCGCGCCAAGCGCCAGACCCGCGGTCTGGACGCGGACCTGTGGCGGCGCGAATCTTTTTGCTTGCCGCGACCGGAAGCGCGCGCCAAAGCGCGCGAATGGTTCGAGCGCTATCCCAAGGCCGCCTACATGACGGAAATCGAGTTCTGGCGCGAGCGCGCTGACGGCCAGATCGAATTCGTCATGCGGCGGCTGCCGACTGCGGATTGAGCGCGGCGATCCGCCCGGCGGGCGCCGACGGGAATAGCCGATTTTTTCGCCTCCGCGCGCCGAATGCGCTGTCCCGCGTTTCTCGACCGTCGTCGCCGCCACTATGGCGAGGGGATGAACTTTGCGGCCAAACCGGATGCAAAAATGTGGCAATTTGTAGGATAGAATTTGATGTAAATAATTCATTCACCAATTTATATTTCTCCTATCCTTGGCTATTTGTGGTTCTGATCGAGAATATATCAACGTTATTGCACTGCATTATGATCGTAAATTCGTTCAATTTTCAATCAAATTACTCACCGATTATTGCCAAATTCTCGCCACATTGGATGACTGAATTGTGATATCAGGGCAACAGACTTCCCCCAGGATTTCCTCTATATGTTCGCCATGCCGGCGGGGTGGTTGGACTTCCCTCCGTTATGGTTTGTAACGAGGAGATTACCATGAAGAGATTTCTGTTGGCCGCGCTCCTGGCGGGCGTCGCGACGAGCGCATTGGCCGCCGATCTGCCCACCCGCAAGACGCCCCCGGCGCCTTCGCCGGTCTACGTTCCCCCGACTTTCACCTGGACGGGCTTTTACCTCGGCGTGAACGGCGGCTACGGGTTCGGCGGCGGATCGGGCGGCGACTTCGGCGGTCCGTCCGGCGGCCTCGTCGGCGCCACGGGCGGGTACAATTATCAGATCGGCCAGTTCGTCGCGGGCGTCGAAAGCGACATCGACTGGGCGGACATGACCAAGAGCGGCGTCAACATCGCCGGCCCATACAGCACGCGCATCGACTCCCTCTTCACCGCCCGCGCTCGCGCCGGCGTCGCGTTGGACCGGGCCCTGCTTTTCGTGACGGGCGGCTACGCCGGAGCGGACCAGAACGTCAGCATCTCGGGGATCGGTTCGCAATCCAGCTGGCGCAGCGCCGGGGTGATCGGCGGCGGTCTCGAATACGCCTTCACCAACAATATTTCGGCCAAGGTCGAGTATCTCTACGCGCCGTTCGCCGGCAAGAGCGAGCCCGTCGGAACGAAGGACGATCTCAGCTTGTCGCTGATCCGCGCCGGCCTGAACTACAAGTTCTGAGTCGAAGCTTCTACCGTTCAAGCCCGGCGGGGAGACTCGCCGGGCTTTTTGTTTTGGGACTCGCGGGTCATCCGCGGGAGCCCATCGCCTCGAACGGCATTGACGAAGGCATCGTCGCGTCGCTCGGAACCGCAACGCCGGCGCCGACGAGCCCGTCGAGATCGTCAAGAATGACACGGCTATCGAAATTCGCTTCGCCGTCGTCGTTGATCCGCGCGAGGATTGCGCCGGACGGATTATGCGTCCGGAACGATTCGACGGGATCGTCGTCGTCGACGGCGACGACTGCGTCGGTTCGCTCGGGCCGCGGATCGCCGCGGCGATCCGGACTTCGCGGCCGAAGGGCGAAGCGGGCGACGATCGCCAAACGAGGATACCAATTTCCCTGCGCTGCTCATGACGCGACATCTTGGGCGCGAACGCGACCCGAAGCGGACCGAATATTCTCGAATCCGCGCATATTGCCGGAACCCGTCCGGCGCCCCTATATGGCGGCGGCTTTCGCGTTTCCGCCCCAGGCGTCCGAAACGCCCTCGCCGATTCGATCAAGAGGTTCGTATGCCCCTACCCTCCGCGGCCCATGAACGGCTCGTCATCATCGGCTCTGGCCCGGCAGGCTACACCGCGGCGATCTACGCCGCGCGCGCGATGGTCCAACCGTTGCTGCTCGCCGGCTTCGAACCCGGCGGCCAGCTGACG
>CAVWKL010000045.1:0-4769 GCA_963755075.1 uncultured Alphaproteobacteria bacterium | reverse complement strand
CGAGCCAGGGGCCGAGCTTTTCATCTTCGCAGTCAGATCGAGGGCGTGAGCCGCGTGAGACCGCAAAGCCCATTGGCGAGGTCGTCGACGGATGCTTCGACCTTCGTGAGGTCGAGGGCGGACGGGCGCCACCGAAGGACCCATTGCACCCAACCCTCCGAGGTCACGCTGATGCACAAGCCCCAAGCGGGCGCGGCCCGCATGGGAACCAGGCCAAAGCGCGCCATAGCGGCGAAGGAGGGAAAGCCATTACCCGCGAGGGCCTCATCGCCGGGCAGCCTGCAGATCCTGGTCGCCGCATCGAGAATGAACTTCCTCTGCTCGGGCGTGAGGGTCCTGACCTTGGCGATCAGCTTCTTCGGCTCGATCCCTTCATGCTTGGCGACGGCCTTGACGAATTGGCTGTGAGCCAATCCGTGGCGGACGTCTTGCGCCATCGTTCCGATGGTCGCGCCGAGCGGCAAAGCCGCAATCACGGTTTGGACGTCGCCGGGGGAAAGAGCCTTCTGAACAGCCGCAGCGAGCGGCGCTTCTTCAATCATGTCGCATTCCTTTTTTCAAAAGTTGAGTTGGGGCTTCAACGATTGGGAAAAGGGCGAGCTGGTTGGAAGAGAGCGGAGGGGTTTGAAAGGAGCGGAAGGGTTTGAAGGATGGTGGTATGAAGCCGACCTATAGAAAGCATGTTTTGCAAAATAATTCAACAGAATTCGTGCTGGTTATAATATATCATTGATAATGAATTAATGAAATCGATAAAAGTTTAAGTAAATACGCTCGCGTTGGCGTTGCGACAATGCTGAGCGCCGCTCACCCCAAGTCGTGCTTCAGTTTGTTCTGAATTTGGTTTTCTCGCCGGGGCAGGAGCGCGCCCGCCGCGCGGCGACCGAGGCGGAACGCTGAAGCGTACAAACGAGAAACGTCTTCTCGCCGCCCGGCGCCGACTCCGGTCACTGAGCGTCTGCGTTTCGCCCGCGGGGGAATCGCGCGACCCGCAATCGCACGCTCTTGCGCAATCGAACCGGAAACGCTTCAAGGCCCGCGGAAACCTTTGGCAGCTTCAGCAGCGCGACCAATTTGTTTTTCATTCGGGTGTCGTCGCGATAGCGCTCGTCGGTCTCGGCGACGCCGCCATGGCCCATGATGTCGCGCCGCCATTCGAGCGAAACCTTGGCGTCGCTCAGCGCCTGATTGCCCCAATGGCGCAGCGAGTGAAACACCTTGCCGGTTTCTGAGGCGTTGGGGATCTGGCGCTGCAACAGCGGCGACCAAAGGTCATGAAACTGGTCGCCGAGCGGCGCGTCGCCGCTCGCCGGCAACAGCTCCGGAAACAGAAGATCGTAACCGAGCGCTTTGATCGCCTCGACATATCGCCGCAATCCCAACCGCAACAGCTCCGGATGGATAGGGACCTTTCTTTTTGACTGAAGATTCTTGAGGCGACGATAGCGGTTCGGCGCCAGGATGAAGCAGGGAATCGCCGCATCGAAACGGACGTCGTCGATCCTCAAGCCGCATGCCTCTTCCCGGCGCATGAGTGAATAGATGGCGATCAGCGGGACCCAGTAGAGCGCGTCGTGAATGACGACGTCGCCAGCGTTCAAGCGGTCGACTTCGCTCACGCTGCCGCTCCAGACGCTCGATTGAAGAATCGCTGTGACGTCGTCGAGCGTCATCGCCGGCCGCTGATCGCGCGCCCGTTCCGTATTCGGTTCGTAGAAGTAGGAAAGGTCGATCGGCTCGGCGCAGTTCAGACCGTATCCGCTAGCGAATTTCAGCAAGGCGCCGAGATGGTTGAAGTGCCGGTTGATCGTCCCGGCTTCGCGCCCCCGCCGATTGGCCGGCAGACGCAGCGCCGCGGCGAGAATTTCGCTGATCGGCTTCTCTCTGTCGCGCGACGACTTGCCGTAAGAGACTGGCAGGCGGCCGAGAACGTCGCGAAAGATCGCGAAGTCCTGTTGCCGCAGACGGGCGAATTCGTCGTGGCCGACGACGCGGACGAGCAACGCTGCGGTCGAGGCCATTTGTCTTGCGGTTTTCGCCGTCCAGCGCTCGCGTGAGCCGCGCGTCTCGACCAGCTTGCCGGCGAGGCCGCTGATCGACGAGGGAACCTTGAGATCGCCGGATTGCGCGGCGGGCGAGGGCGGGTCCAGTTCCGCCGACGCTTGCGGAGCGGCCGGCGCCTCGGCCGCTTCACTGGCGAGCGCGGGCTGCGGCGCCGGCGTCGCGTCGGCCGCTGGGGCAGGCGCGGGAGACACGGCCGCCGTAGCGGCGCGGATCATGTCGATGTCGGCGTCAAGCGTATCGCCCCAACGCGACTCGGTGTCCAAGCAGGCGGCGGCCTTGCCGCGGTACAGGGCGGTCTCCGCCGCGGTGCGCGCCAGCGTCGTCTTTTCGACCTCGGGCGCATGTTCCGAGAGCAGTCGGTCGATCTTCCATATCGGCGCCGGCACGAGCTTCTGGCGCCGCAACACCTCAAGCATCATCTGCACCTGAAGCGTTTCGCTCGGCGCCAATCCGCAAGCGCGAAGGAAATTCTCGTCTTGCGATCCAAGCGTCGCGGCGCGGCCGCGTTCGGCGAGCAGGCGGTAGGCGGCGCCGAGCACGCGATCGGCGCGGGCGCCGCTCATCGGCTCAGGCTGAGAGCGCGATCGATCGGCGAGCGCCGCGCGCTTCAAGGTCGCGATTTGGTCGGCGGCGACCGCGAGCATGATGGCGCGCGCTTCCTCTGGGGACAATTCGCCCCGCGCGGCGTCGTCGAGAATGCGTTCGCTCATGAAGGTCAGGATCGCCGCCAGGCGGCGCGCTTCGTCGAGGTCTTTTGTGCCGAGACTGACGACCAGGGCCGGACCGGGGCCTGTTCCGGTGGCGGCGGGGAATCGCCGACGCCAGTAGTATACGGCGCCGCGACGCAAGACATGGAAAACGGCCGGCATGTGTCACACCCATGTGTTACAGGCGTGTGTTACAAACCGACGTTTTGCTTACCCAGCTAAGCGAATAAGCACTTAACTTTCAAAGACTTATAGTGCGGCTTGGCTGGGGCGCCAGGATTCGAACCTGGGGATGGCGGAATCAAAATCCGCTGCCTTACCACTTGGCTACGCCCCACCGAGGCGCGAAGGCCGGGGCCGGCGTTCGCGAAGCGGGCGGACCATAGTGCGAGGCCCCGCCCATCGCAACACCCTATACCATGCCCGCCGCGGCGAATGTGGCGAGATTGGCGTTGGCGCCGCAGACGAGCACGCCGACGCGTTCCTGGGGCGCGGGGCGGTAGGCGCGGCTCGCCAAGGCGGAAAACGCCGCCGCGCCGCCGGGCTCGGCGACGATCGAGAAATCGCGCCAAAGGCCGAGTTGCGCCGTCCGAATCGCCTCGTCCGTCACCAGGACGACGCGAGCGACCGCACGTTGCGCGATCGCCAGGTTGAGGGCGCCGACCCGGCGCGCGCCGAGGGAATTGGCCGCCGCCGATTGCACGACCACGTCGACCGGCCGTCCAGCCGCCAGGGCGGCGTGCAGCGCGCACGATCCCTCGGGCTCGACGCCGACAACCTTGACGCGGCCGTCGAACCACGCCGCGACGCCGGCGATCAGGCCGCCGCCGCCGACTGCGACGAGAATCGTGTCGAGCGGCGCGCCGCCGAGGCGGGCGACGTCCTCCTCCCATTCGAGGCCGACCGTTCCTTGCCCGGCGATCGTGGGCGCCGAAGTCGTAGGGATGGATCGCCAACGCGCCGCTCTCGGCGACGTAGGCGTCGCAATGCGCTTGCGCGTCAAAATAGGTCGCCCCCTCGACGACGACGTCCGCGCCATAGGCCTTGATCTTGGCGATTTTCACCGGCGCTGCGATCTCCGGCACGAAGATGCGCGCCTTGACGCCGAGCTTGCCCGCGGCGTAAGCGACCGCCGCGCCGTGGTTGCCGCCCGAGGCGGTCGCGCAGCCGATCGTTGGCGAAGCGCGCGTCAACAGGTTGTGGAAGGCGGCGCGCGGCTTGAACGACCCGGTATGCTGCAGGAATTCCAGCTTGAGCGAGATCGGGCGCGCGGCGAAATCAGGCAAATTCGCCTCCAGCATCGGCGTGCGTCTGACGTGAGGGGCAATCCGCGCGTGCGCGGCGCGAATTTCGGCGCGGCCGACGGTCGTCGACGGCGGCGCCTGCGGTTCGGGATTGTTTATTGCAATAATGGCCAGGAAGGGGGGGGGGGGGGGGGGGGGGGGGTTTTTTTTTTTTTTTTTTTTTTTTTTTTTTTTTTTTTTTTTTTTCCAGAAACAGCAAGCCGGGCGCGGTCTCGGCGATGGCCTTGACGGCCTCGAACCCGTCGGCGCACTCGGAGGCGATCTCGATTTCCGGATGCGAGGCCAGCATCTCGCGCAGAAAGCCGCGGGCCAGTTCTTCGTCGTCAACGATGACCGCGCGAAGTTTCGATTCGCCCATCTGCATGTCACTGTAGCACGGGGGAACGGGGCGCCGAGGTGGTGGGGCGGGGCGGTCGATTCCTCTGCGGGCGGGGGCGCTGAGGTGGTGGGGCGGGGCGGTCGCTTCGTGCGGGGACGGGGCGCCGAGGTGGTGGGGCGGGGCGGTCGATTCCTCTGCGGGCGGGGGCGCTGAGGTGGTCGGGCGGAGGATTGGGCCGCGGCCGGGGCTCTGGCCGGCTTCTCGCTGGTAGCAGGCACCGGTTTCGCTCGCGGCGCGCGGGACGAGGGCGTCCCGCGCGGACCAGGGGCTCGCCCCACGGCGGACTGGCGGGGTTTGCGGTACCCTTGAATTGTT
>CAVWKL010000044.1:0-15561 GCA_963755075.1 uncultured Alphaproteobacteria bacterium | reverse complement strand
CGATCGAGTTGGCTTCGCTGACGGGCGGCGTTGTCGAGCTGATGGTATTCCTCAAAGATCGCCCTCAGCTCCGAGGTGGGGATGCCGATTCCGGTGTCCCAGATCTCGATGCGCAGCTTTCGCCCGCGGCGACGGCACCCGACGAGCACTTTGCCGCGCTGGGTGTACTTCAGCGCGTTCGACAGCAGGTTGCGGATCATCTGCTCGAGCAGACGCGGATCGCTTCGAACGGACGAGGCGCAGGGCAATACGCGCAGGGCGAGGCCGGCCGCCTGCGCGTGGTAAGTCAACTCGTCCCTGAGGCGGTCGAACAGCTCGTTCACCGAGATGTCGGAGATCTCGGCCTTAACCGCGCCGACTTCGATCTGATTGATGTCGAGCAGCGTATTCAGCATGCCCGTCATCGCGCCCAAAGCTTCGTTGATGCGTCCGACCAGACTCTGGGCTTTGTCGCCCTCCACCTTTTTGGCGAGCAAGCCCTGCAGCAGGGCGAGCGTCTGCAAGGGCTGTCGCAGATCGTGACTTGCCGCGGCAAGAAAGCGCGATTTGGCGATGGTCGCCAATTCCGCTTGCCGCTTGGCGGCGGTCAAGGCGTCCGCCGTGCGGCGCCGTTCCGTCACGTCCTCAAAGGTTATGACGACGCCCTCGGTCTTCTCGTCGCTGGTGCGATAGGGCAGGATTCGACGTATGAACCAGTAGCCGCTCTGACCTTCGACTTCCCGTTCGACCGGCGTCTGACTCTTCAAGACCTTTCGGGCGTCATCGAGAAGCGCATCATCGGCGGCCAGCGATTTCAGATCGGTGAGCGGGCGCCCGACGTCGCCCGGAATGACGTTGAAGAGCGCCTTGGTCGCCGGGGTGAAGAAGCGGATGTTGAAGCGGGTGTCGAGGAAGATCGTCGCGACGTCGGTGCTGTAAAGGACGTTCTGCAAATCGTCCGAGGTCGTGCGCTGGCGATCGAGGGTTTCCTGCAACTGGCTGTTGAGAGCGTTCAGCTCCTCGTTGAGCGACTGGAGCTCCTCTTTGGAGGCGAGAAGTTCCTCGTTGGTCGATTGATATTCCTCGTTGACCGACAGCGCCTCGTCGTTGATCGCCATCTGCTCTTCGCTGGAGGTCTCGAGATTGCGGATGGCGCTCTGGAGTTCGGCCTTGGTCGCCTCGAGTTCCCGTTCGAGTTCGACGACGCGAGAAACGTCCGCCGGCGGCACGCTGCCGCTCACGACGGCTTCCGCCGCCGGCGTTGCGACGAAGCACACCAACAACAGATCCTCGCGTTCGCTTGGCGCCGGTTCGACGACGATCTGAAACGACGCGGCGCCGGCCTCGCCGTTGGTCCGCCCGCCGGGCATCGCGACGCGCGCGTTGTCCCGCAGCGCGCGCTGAACCGCCGACCTCAGCTTGATTCGCAAGCCCTCGCGCGCCATGGCGATCAAATCGTGCGCCGGGCGGCCCGAGGCGACCTTGAGGTAGCGATCGACAGGTCCTTGGAAGTGGAGACATTCGAGCCTGCGGTTGATCAGCACCGCGGCCGGACCATAGGCTTCCAACACCATTCTGCGGCAAAGTTCGGCTAGCTCGAGCTGTCGCGACGGCGCTTGAGCGGGTCCGGCAATGATGCGCATCCGTGCTCCTTCGCCGGGATTGGAGGATAAGCCGAGGTCGCCGAACCGGCTGCCGCCAATGCGCCGATAGAGGCGCTCGGGTTTGGAGACGACGGCGAACCTGCCATCGGCCGCGCCGATGGCTTCCGCATTGCCGAGAAGCAGGAGGCCGCCTTCGCGCAAGGCAAAATGGAAGACGGCGGCGGCCTTGGCTTGCGCCTCGGGGCGTAGGTAGATCAGAAGGTTGCGGCAGGAAACGAAGTCGAGACGCGCGAACGGCGGGTCCGCCAGAACGTCCTGCACGGTGAACACCACGCTGGCGCGCAGCTCGGGCGACACCCTGTAGGCGTGATCCTCCCTGGTGAAAAACGCCGCCAACCGACTTGGCGAGACGTCGGTCTCGATCGATTGGGGATAGAGCCCGTCGCGAGCGATCGCCACCGAATCCGGGTCGACGTCGCTGGCGAAGATCTGCAGTTTGACGTCGCGCTTCGAGGCGCTGATCTGCTCGCGAAACAGCATGGCGAGGGAATAGGTCTCTTCGCCGGAGCTGCAACCGGCGACCCAGATCCGCAGCGGTCGATCCAGATCGTGATCGCGCACGAGGTCGGGAACGACCGTCTTCTCCAGATAATCAAAAACCGGCGCGTCACGAAAGAAACCGGTGACGTTGATCAGCAAGTCGCGAGAGAGCTGGTCGCGTTCATTGGCGTCGCGAAGCAGGAAATCGAAATACTCATCCGCGGTCTTGATCGCCGCCATCGCCATGCGTCGCTCGGCGCGGCGTTCGAGCGTGCCATGTTTGTAATGGGTGAAATCGTGAATCGTCTTCGCGCGCAACAGATCGATGATCTTGGGCAGCAATCCCTGCACGGAATTTTGCGAGCGCAATGCCCGCGGCGTTGACGTAAGGGTCTCCCCCTGTTCGTAGCTGACGAGCGCCTCGGCGATCTTGGCGGCGGGAAGCACGAGATCCACCTCGCCTGTGGCGATGGCGCTTTGCGGCATGCCGTCATAGTCGGCTTCGCCGACGTCCTGCGCGACGACGAGGCCGCCTTTCGCCTTGACCGCCTTCAGCCCGAGGCTGCCGTCGGCGCCGGTCCCCGAGAGGACCACGCAGACCGTGCGCGCGCCGCATTCGCGCGCCAGCGAGTTCAACAGGAAGTCGAACGGCAGGCGCATGCCGTGACGCGCCTGCGGTCGCGAAAGCCGCAACGTCCCCTTGTCGTCCGCCGAGAGATAGACGCCGGGCGGAATGACATAGACGCGCTCGCGTTCGATCGTCATTCCGTCGGTCGCTTGCACGACCGGCATCGCCGTGTTGCCCGCGAGCAAGTCGACCATCATGCTGTCGTGGCTCGGGTCGAGGTGCTGGACGAGTATGAAGGCCATGCCGTTGTCGGCGGGCAGCGCGCCGAGCAGCTTCCTGCTCGCCTCAAGGCCGCCGGCCGAGGCCCCGATCGCCACGATCGGGAAATCGGCGTGGCTGGCGGCGGAAAGCGGCTTCCGAATCCACCGCGGCCGCTCCGCCTTGGTTTGATGCGGACGACTTGCCGGCATTCGGGTTATTTCTCTCGTCGAGCGGAACTCCAACGGCACGCTCGAATAATGCATAGCACAATTCGAATATTATTGCGACGTATTTAACGCCCTCGCCTTCGCGACGACTGGCGCCGCCCGCCCAGGGTCTGAGTATTTTCCGACTCTTTTCCGAACGACGGGCGCCGATCATCGTCTCGCCCGCGTCGCCAACGACGTGACGACACGGGAGACTTGCGGTCATGGCCGACTCAACGAATGGGGCGACGGATCTTGAGGCGTTTCGCGACGATCTTGCCGCGCTGAAGCGCGACGTCGCGAGCCTGATCGAACACCTCAAAGGCGGAGCGACGGACAAGGTGCAGAACGCCGCCGCGGAGATCGATCGCGGGGCGCGGGGGTTCTGTCACGAAGCGGGAGCGGAAGGCGAGCGCTCGGCCAAGGCGATCGGCGCCTGGGTCGAGAAGCAGCCGGTTCTCGCGCTGCTGATCGCGCTGGGCGTCGGTTACGTTGGCGCGCGCGCGTTCCTGCGGTGAGCGGGTCGGCGACGACGAGCGATCTGGTCAAGCTCGCTCTCGCATGGCTTCAAAGCGGGGCCGCGCGCGACGCGCGGCAATCGCTCAAGGTCCTCGTGCGCGTCGCGCTGCTGCAAACGGTCGCCGCCCTCTGCGTCATGGCTTCGCTCGGCTGCGCCTTGGGCGCGCTCTGGAGCTATGCCGCGCCCATTCTCGGCGGCGCGGGGGCGTTGCTGGCGGGCGCCGGCGTCTTCGCCGTGATTGCGCTTGCCGCGCTCGGCTTGGCGTGGCGGGCGGGAAGAACGCGCCCGCGATCGCCGACCCTCGGTTCCCAAGGGGACGCTTCGCTCGCCGCGGCGGCGAGCCTGTTCAAGCAGCATACGGGGTTGGCTCTGTTCGCCGCCCTGCTCGCCGGCGTGTTCGCCGGCAGCGAACCTTAGGCGCCGCCGGGGCAAACGCGGCTGTCGGGACTGTGACCTCGCCGCCACATGAGTAGATTCCGACGCTCCCTTTCGCCATCAAAGATCCGTTATCCTCCCTTCATGGGCGCCTGCGCTTCGCTCCACGCGCAAGGAACGCTTCGATCGTCAGACCACGCCGAGGCGCTGCGCCGAACGCTCGCTTTGTGAAAACCACAAAGGCCAACCATGCATCCGACCCACGACACGTTATCCGAAAACATTCGCGCTCAGGCGGTCGAACTCCTCAACCGGCACCTGGCGGCGGCGATCGATCTGCACGGCCAGCTCAAGCAGGCGCATTGGAACGTGCGCGGACCCTCCTTCATCTCTATCCACAAGCTGTTCGATGAGGTCGCCGGCGAGGCGGACAGCTATTCCGACGCGATCGCCGAGCGCGCCGCGGGCCTTGGCGGCGTTGCAGAGGGCACGGTCCAGGTGGCGGCCGAACGCTCCTTCCTCATCCCCTATCCCTTGCGCGTCGCCGACGAGCGGAAACACGTATTCGTGGTCTCCGCGACGCTCGCGGCGTTTGGGCGGTCGGCCC
Source organism: uncultured Alphaproteobacteria bacterium (assembly GCA_963755075.1). Classification (GTDB taxonomy): domain Bacteria; phylum Pseudomonadota; class Alphaproteobacteria; order Rhizobiales; family Beijerinckiaceae; genus Roseiarcus. The sequence continues at coordinate 10,901 of CAVWKL010000044.1, read as the reverse complement.
GCGATGCGATCGGACAATCCGAGGCGCTCGGCGACGCCGATACCGCCGATCTCTTCGCCGAGATTTCGCGCGGCGTCGACCATCAGCTCTGGCTCGTCGGCTCGCACGTGGCGCCGAAATGAGCCACGCGGCGAACGCTGCCAGGGCGCCGGCAGGATCGTGGCCGCACGTGCAGGAAGGTAGGGCGATGAAGGCGTTGCGCATCCTGGTGGTGGAGGACGACGTGACGATCGGCGGACTGCTCGCCGAAACGCTTGAAGATCTCGGGTACGTCGTCTGCGCCGTGGAGACCGATGCCGCCAATGCGGTGGCCGCCGCCGCGCGTCACCACCCCGATCTGATGATCGTCGACGTCGGGCTCGGCGAAGCGAGCGGCGTCGCGGCGGTCAGCGAGATCCTGCGAAGCGGCTTTGTTCCCCACGTCTTTGCGACGGGCGACGCGTTGCGGGACCTGTCGCTCGGGCCCGACGCCGTGCTCATCCAAAAGCCCTTCCGCGGACCCGACATCGTTCGCGCCATCGAGCTGGCGCTCGCGGCGAAGCCGGCTCGCAAAGGGGGCGCCCCGCTACGGTAAGGGCCCCGGTCTGGTCGCCAAGAACGCCAGCCTTCGGCGAAACGGCGCAGAGAGAGGCGGCCGGCGGCGATCAGCCGGATGAGCCGCGCGCTCCGGCGACCGGGGCGGCTTAAGCAGCCGGTCTCGGTTGCGCCGCCGGCTTTGGCGCGGACGATCGCCGTCCTGACAACCATTCCGACAGCTGATCGAGATAGATATAGATGACCGGCGTCGTGAACAGCGTCAGGGCCTGGCTCACCAAGAGGCCGCCGACGATCGCGTAGCCGAGCGGCTGTCTGAGTTCGGAGCCGGTGCCCGTGCCGAGCATGAGAGGCACGCCGCCGAGCATCGCCGCCATGGTGGTCATCATGATCGGCCGGAAGCGCAGCAGCGCCGCGCGGCGCACCGCGTCATGGGCCGACAGGTGATCGTCGCGCTCGGCGACCATGGCGAAATCGATCAGCATGATGCCGTTCTTCTTGACGATGCCGATGAGCAGGATGATGCCGATGAGCGCGATCAAGCTGAAGTCGAAATGGAACAGCATCAGCGTCGCGATCGCCCCGGCGCCGGCCGAGGGCAGGGTCGAGATGATCGTGATCGGATGGATGTAGCTCTCGTAGAGGATGCCGAGGATCAGGTAGACGACCACCAGCGCCGCGACGATCAGCATCCAGACGGTCGACAACGAATCCTGGAAGGCCTGCGCGTTGCCTTGGAAACTGGCGGTGACGGTCGTCGGCAGCTGCAGTTCGGCCTGGGCGCGCTGGACCGCCTCCGTCGCCTGCCCGAGCGCCACGCCGGGGGCCAGATTGAAGCTGATGGTGATCGCCGGGAATTGGCCTTGATGGCTGATCGACAACGGCTGGATCGGCGTCGTCGTCCATTTCGCGAACTCCGCGAGCGGCACCTCGCCGCCGGTCGTCGGCGACTTTACAAATATCCGGTCGAGCGTCGTCGGGTCGTTTTGCAAGCTCGGCAGAAGTTCCATGATCACTTCGTAGCTCGAGAGCTGGGTGAAATACTGGGCGATCTGGCGCTGGCCGAAGGCGTCGAACAGCGTATCGTCGATCGTTTGAGCCGTCAGACCGAACCGGGAGGCCTGATCGCGATCGAAGGTCAAGGTCAGCGTCGCGCCCGCCGTCTGTTGGTCGGTGGCGACGTCGCGCAGCTCGGGCATGGTCTGCAACTTGGCGAGCATCTTGGGCGCCCACGCGTTCAGCGCGTCGGAATCGGATCCCTGCAAGGTGTATTGATACTGGGTGCGCGAGGCGCGGCCGCCGACGGTCAGGTCCTGCGCGACTTGCATGAACAACTTGGCGCCCTCGATCTTGTCGAGCTGCGGGCCCAATCGCGCGATGATCTGATCCGCGGTCGCCGTGCGCTGGCCGCGCGGCTTCAGCGTGATGAAGAGCCGCCCGGCGTTGAGCGCGTTGCCCGTGCCGCCGATCTGCATCGCGACATGGGCGACGGCGGGATCCTTGAGAACGATCGCGCCGAGCGCCACTTGTCGCCCCGCCATTTCGGCGAAGGAGGCGTCTTGCGCGGCCTCGGATACGCCGTTGATCTGGCCCGTATCCTGTTGCGGGAAGAACCCCTTTGGGATCGCCACGAAGAGATAGATGGACAGCGCGAGAAACGCGAAGAAAATCATTAAGGTGACGAAGCGGAATTTGAGCGCGACGTCGAGGCCGCGCTCATAGCCCTTCAGCAACGCCGCAAAACCGCGCTCGCTCAATTGGTAAAGTCGCCCGTGATGGGCCTCCTTCGCCGCGGTCAAGAAACGCGACGCCATCATCGGCGTCAACGTCAGCGACACCACGAGGGACACGACGATCGTCATCGAGAGCGTCACCGCGAATTCGCGAAACAGCCGCCCGATGATGCCGCCCATCAGCAGGAGCGGAATCAAAACCGCGATCAGCGAAACGCTGATCGACACGATGGTGAATGCGATTTCGCGCGAGCCTTTCAGAGCCGCCGCAAACGGCTCCTCGCCCTCCTCGATGTAGCGGGTGATGTTCTCGAGCATCACGATTGCGTCGTCGACGACGAAGCCGACCGAGATCGTCAGCGCCATCAGCGACAGGTTGTCGAGGCTGTAGCCGGAAACCCACATCAGCGCGCAGGCGCCGAGCAGCGCCAGCGGCACCGCCACGCTCGGGATGATCGTCGCCCAAAGGCTGCGCAGAAAGACGAAGATCACCATCACCACCAGCGCGACGGTGAGCATGAGCGTGAACTGCACGTCCTGAACGGAGGCGCGAATGGTCTGCGTGCGATCGCTCAAGGTGAAGATGTCGATCGAAGGCGGCATCGAGGCCTTGATGCGCGGCAACTCGGCCATGATCGCGTTGACGATATTGATGACGTTGGCGCCCGGCTGCTTGAAGATGACGAGGAAGACGCTGCGCTTGCCGTCGGCCCAGGCCGCTTGCGTCGTGTCCTGCGGTCCGGTCACCGCTTGACCAATATCGCGCACCCGCAACGGCGCGCCGTTGCGGTAGGCGACGATGACGTCGTTCCAATCCTTGGACTGGACGAGCTGATCGTTGGTGTAGATCGTGAAGGAGCGCGCCCCGCTGGCGATTGCGCCCTTGGGCTCATCCACGGTCGTGACCGACAGCGGCGTGCGCACATCCTCGAGCGACAGCCCTTTGGCGACGAGCTTGGCCGGATCGAGTTGAATGCGGATGGCGGGCTTCTGCTGCCCCCCGACGCTCACCTGGGCGACGCCGGGAACCTGGCTGATCTGCTGGGCGAGCTTGGTCTCGACATTGTCGTCGACTTCGGTCAGCGGCAGGAGTTCCGAGGTCGCGGCGAGCAGGAGAATGGGCGAGTCCGCCGGGTTTACCTTGCGATAGGTCGGCGGGCTCGGCAGATCCTTCGGCAATTGGCCGCCGGCGGCGTTGATCGCGGCCTGCACATCGTTCGAAGCCCCGTCGATGTCGCGGTCGAGGTCGAATTGGATGGTGATGGCGGTCGAGCCGAGCGTGCTCGTCGACGTCATCTGCGAGACGCCGGAAATCTGCGCGAATTGCGATTCGAGCGGCTGGGCGACCGCGGAGGCCATGGTGTCGGGACTGGCGCCGGGGAGCTTGGCGGAGACTTGAATGGTGGGGAAGTCGACTTGCGGCAGCGGCGCGACCGGCAATCGCGGATAAGCGATGACGCCGACGAACAGGATGCCGACCATCAGCAGCGAGGTTGCGATGGGATGCCGAATGAACGGCTCGGAGATGCCGCCCGCCACGGTCAGGGCCTCTTCGCAGGGGCGTTCGGCGCCGCGGAACTCGCCGCGCTCGGCTGAACCGTTGAGCCTCGAACCAATCGGTACTGGCCCGCCGTGACGACGTTCTCGCCGGGCGACAGACCGGTCAAAACGACCGATTGCCCGTCGCCTTCTTGGCCGACCGTGATGTCGCGGGTCTCGACCTTGTTGTCGCTCCCGACGACGAAGGCGTAGAGACCGTTCGGGCCGCGTTCGACCGCTCCGTCGGGCACGACGGTCGCTTGCTTCAGCGTTTCGACCAGCAGGCGGGTCGCGACCGACAGGCCCGGCCACAGGGCGTCGTCCTTATTCTCGAACGTCGCCTTCATCCCGATCGTGCCGCTCGCCGGGTCGATCGCGTCGTTGATGACGGAAAGACGGCCTTGCGAAAGCGTCCGCAACCCGTCCGAACTCAGCGCGGTCACGGGCGCGGCGCCGGCCGCAAGCGCCTTGTTGATCTGTGGCACCTCCTCCTCGGGCGCGGTGAACACGACCGAGATCGGTTCCAACTGCACGATCGTCACGATGCCCGTCGTGTCGACGGCGTGCACGATGTTGCCGGCGTCGACCAGGCGAAACCCCGTCTTGCCCGCGAGGGGAGAGCGGATCGTCGTGTAGTCGACTTGCGTCTGGGCGTTGTCGATGGACGCCTGGTCGCCCTTGATCTGGGCGGTCAGCTCATCGACCGTCGCCTGCTGGGTGTTGAACGTCATAAGCGCGATGGAATCCTCTTTGGCGAGGCCGGCGTAACGCTGCAGGTTGAGCTGAGCGTTCTTGAGCGTCGCCTCGTCCTGCGCCTTCTTCGCGACCGCCTGATCGAGCGCCGCCTGATAGGGACGCGGATCGATCTGAACGAGAACGTCGCCTTGCTTGACGATCTGGCCCTGCTTGAAGGCGATCTTGACGACCGCGCCATCGACGCGGCTGCGGATGAGAACCGTCTGGTACGGTTCAACGGCGCCGAGCCCATTCAAATAGACGGGGAAATCGGCCTTTTGCGCCTGCGCGATGGTGACGGGGATAGGCGCGGTCGCGGGCGCCTGTATGGCGATGGCGGCGGCCGGACCCGGCGAGCCGATGCCGGCGCCGTAAAAATGGCGCCAGCCGAAGTAGCCGCAAAGCGCGAGCGCGACCAAGGCGGCCGCGAGCGTCCAGCGGCCGCGGAAAGGCGATGAGCGAGGCGAGGCCAAAACGCGCTCCCAAAACGGCGAGTTGAGGAGGCCGGCCTCCCGCCGACTGTTCGACAGCCCGACGGCTCTTCATGAACTCGCGCCGGCGACGATAGCGGAACCCCGTCCAAGCAAGGAGGCTCGGAAAATACCTAGACGCGGCGCGGCCCGACCGATTGCCGCGTTCGTTTGGCCGTTGCCTCGCCGCGCCGCCGAGCGCGCACCCGACGTGGGTAGTTTCCGACTTCTGACGGCGCCCATCGCCGCGTCCTATTGGTCGAGGCGGGCGGATGCGGGAAAGCCGAGCCTCGCTTTGCGCGCCGCTTGGCTTCCGCGTTGAGGAAGAGAATCCGCTGCTGACATGACCCATGCCGCCTTAGCGCCTCTTATCGGAGCGGAGTTCGACAAATTCCTCTACGCGGCGATTTGCGAGGATCGAAACGGCACGCCGCTCAGCGTGCTGTCCGCGCTCGCGCGGCTGGACGTCGATCCTTGGCAAGAAGCCGCGAGCCTCGCCCGGATGTCCAAAGCGACCGCCGCCATGCGACTGGCCGCATTGATCGCCGCGCTGCCGGACGGGCCGACCAAGGATATTCCCGCAAAGGCGTCAGCGGCCAGCCTCGTGGCGCTGTTGCCGACGCCGGCAGGGTTCACGATCGGTCCGTCGGACGGCGTGTTCGCGGCGGTTGGGCCGCAGCGGACGCAGATCCGCTTTGCTTTGGGCGCCCTGGCCATCTTGGTTATGATCGCCTTCGCGCTCTCGGCCAATCTCTCGCCCCATCCCGGAAACGGGGCCAAGCCGCCGGTCTCAACCGCAAACGACGCCGCGACGGCGCCGCCGCACGAGCATGATCCCTAGGGGGTCGACCATTGCAGGCGCCCCGCCGCCAAGGGGGAGCGCCGCAATCCTGAACGCGCCGGCGACATTCCGAAGGTTTGGCTCATCCCGTCCCGAACGCCCGAAGCCGCATTGCCGTCGCCAGCGCCGGACGCGCGCTCGCTGGCGCAGGTCGGGTCTGGCGACCGCTGAACTCTCGGTGGAACCAACGCGCGCCTGGCGCCGATCGCCGCGGCCGGCGGACCGTTCGCCGAAGCGCCATCACGCGGCGGCAGGCACGCAGGACGCCGCCGGGGCCGCCGCGTCCGCATCGCGATGGATCTCCAGCCGCGAAGGATTGGTCGCGCCGAAGATCGCCTTGGCGCGAGCGATGTCTTCCGCAGGGCCGCGGACCATGACGAGGAAGCTGTCGGCCTTGATGTCGGATTCGTATTGGATCACGCTGTCCTTGGGCACGCCGATACTGTAGAGCGCGGCGGCGAGCGCGGCCACGCCGCCGACGACGATCGCGTTCTCGAGAGCCGAAGCGATGATCGTGGCGAGAAAGCCGAGCACCACGACCGGCCCGGTTAGGGGCGCAGCGAGGAAAAGCCCGCCAAAGAACAGGCCCCAGAAGCCGCCCCAGAAAGCGCCGCGAGAGCCCCAAAACTTGACCCTGTCGCCCGCGCTGTAGAAGCCGATGACCTTCTCTTCGGAGTGATAGCCTTTGCCGACGACGCTGAGGCTCGTCATGGCGAAACCGGCCGCCGTCAGCGTTTTCACCGCCCCTTCCGCCGCATCGTGATTGGGAAATACGGCGATCGCCGTTTCTAAATTGTCCATGGAAGTCTCCTTGCGAACGGGGCGGCGCCGAGCAGTCGCCTTGCGCGAAGCGACTGCGGGCGAGGCGAACCCTTCGCCGACGCGTCGTCCGAGCAGACGACGCTACGCGTCCTGGCTCCGATGGGCACAGACTCGGAAACTACCCAGCCCCTTTGGGCACCCGGCGCTAGGTAGATTCCGAACCTTTCCCGGCATTAGCCGGGAACTATGATCAATCGGACAAGCCGATTGGCCAAATTCCGAGGCCGGCCGTGGCGCGTCCATAAGCAGGAGATTGCCATGCCGCTACACAGGATCAATGGGTCCGACGCGCCGAACATCGAGGACGTGTACGCGACCGAATCGGCGGACCGTCGGCTGCCGCGATACCGCATCCCGCAGCGCGCCTCCGCCGCGCAGCCCATCTACAATCTGGTGCATGACGAACTGCTGCTGGACGGCAATTCCCGGCAGAATCTGGCGACCTTCTGCACCACCTGGGCGGAGCCGGAAGTGGGTCGCCTGATGGCCGAGTCGATCGACAAGAACATGATCGACAAGGACGAATATCCGCAGACCGCGGAAATGGAGAACCGCTGCGTGCACATGATCGCCGATCTCTGGCATGCGCCGGGCGCTTGGAAGAGCGTCGGCTGCTCGACCACCGGGTCGAGCGAGGCCTGCATGCTCGGCGGACTGGCGCTCAAGTGGCGATGGCGCAAGCGGCGCATCGCCGCCGGCAAGTCGTATGCGAAGCCGAATTTCGTCTGCGGGCCGGTGCAGGTGTGCTGGGAAAAATTCGCGCGCTATTTCGACGTGGAGATTCGCCAGATCCCGCTCGAGGGCGAAGCGCTGGGGATGCGTCCCGAGGATCTGCGCAAGCATTGCGACGAGAATACGATCGGCGTCGTCCCGACGCTCGGCCTGACCTTCACCGGCGTCTACGAACCGGTCGCCGCGTTGGCGGCGGCGCTCGACGACCTGCAACGCGAGACCGGTCTGGACATCCCGATCCACGTCGACGCCGCCAGCGGCGGGTTCATCGCGCCGTTCATCGAGGAGACGCTGGAGTGGGATTTCCGCGTCGAAAGGGTCAAGTCGATCAGCGCGTCAGGCCACAAGTACGGGCTGGCGCCGCTCGGCGTGGGCTGGGTGGTCTGGCGCGACAAGGAGGATCTGCCCGAAGAGCTTATTTTCAACGTCGACTATCTCGGCGGTCACATGCCGACTTTCGCGCTGAACTTCAGCCGGCCCGGCGGCCAGATCGTCGCGCAGTATTACAATTTCTTGCGGCTGGGTCGCGAAGGCTATGCGGGGATCCAGCAGGCCTGCGCCGACACGGCGCAATGGCTCGCCGGCGAGATCGCCAAGCTCGGTGCGTTGGAGCTCGTTTACGACGGCAAGGGCGCCTTGCCGGCGGTTTGCTATAAGCTGAAGGAAGGCCATAACCATGGCTTCACGCTGTATGACCTGTCCGAGCGGGTGCGTATGCGAGGTTGGCTGATCGCCTCCTATCCGCTGCCGGCCAACCGCCAGTCGACCGTCATCCAACGGGTCTTGATCCGCCACGGCGTCAGCCGCGATCTCGCGCAACTGCTGCTCGACGATCTCGGCCGGGCGCTCGGCTACTTGCAGGCGAACCCCATTGTGCATTCGGCCGCGGGGCCGACCTTTCATCACTGATTTCCCAACAAGGGGAGGCCTCGATGGCCCAATCCAAACGAGCGGTGGTTTCCACCTTCAGCATCGCGATGATGACGGCGGCCGCGGTCGTCAGCCTGCGCGGCCTGCCGATGATGGCGAAGGAGCAGTTGACCCTCTTCGTGTACATCGCCTTCGCGACGTTCATCTTTCTCATTCCCGCCGCACTGGTCTCGGCCGAGCTCGGCGGCGCCTTCGGCGAGCGAGGCGGCGGCGTCTACACCTGGGTGAAGGAGGCTTTCGGCGCCCGTTGGGGCTTTGTCGCCATCTGGCTGCAATGGATCCAGAACGTGGTCTGGTACCCGACCGTGCTCGCCTTCTCCGCGGCCGCCATCGCCTATGTCGTGGGACGGCCGGAACTCGCAAACAACGGAATCTATGTCGGAATCTTCTGCATCGCCGCCTATTGGGCCGCGACGTTGATCACTCTGCGCGGCGTCGGCGCCATCGCATCGGTGACGAGTTGGGCCTTCCTCTTGGGAACGGTGCTGCCCGGCGTCGTGATCATGATTTTGGCGGTGATCTGGATTGCCCAGGGCAACCCGATCGCCTTGCTGCACCCCACGGCGACGGATTCCGCCTCCGTCATGTCGATGGCGGGCGGCCACGCCCATCCCCGATATTTTCCGCACATAACCGGATTGGGCGACATCGCCTTTCTCGCCGGCATCATTCTCTTGTTCGCCGGCGTGGAGGTGCACGCCGTCCACGCCAACGAAATGTCCGACCCGAAGCGGCAATTTCCCGTCGCCATGTTGATCGCCTCGGTGGCGGTGATTCTCCTGTTCACCCTGGGTTCGTTCGCGGTGGCGACCGTGCTGCCCGACCAGCAGATCAATCTTCAGGAAGGGCTCATGAAGGCCTTCCAGGACATCTTCGCGCGGTTCGGGATCGCCTGGGCGACGCCGATCGTTTGCGTCCTGCTCGCCTTCGGCGGGATCGGCGGCGTGATGTCTTGGATCAGCGGTCCCAGCCGCGGCCTGCTGTGGACCGCCCAGGAGGGCGAAATCCCGCCGATCCTGGCGAAGACCAACAAGAATGGCGTGCAGATCAGCATCCTGATCGTTCAAGGCGCGATCGTCACCGTCCTCTCGCTGGCCTATTTCGTCATGGCCGACGTCAGCGTCGCGTTCTTCCTGCTCAGCGCCGTGACGATCACGCTCTATCTGATCATGTATATGCTGATGTACGCGGCGGCGATCCGCCTGCGCTATTCGCAGCCGGAGCTGAAGCGCAGCTATCGCGTGCCAGGCGGGACCATGGGCATGTGGATCATCGCCGGCGTCGGCTTCGTCGGCGTCGCCTTCTCCTTCCTCGTGGGCTTCTTTCCGCCGACCCAACTGCCGGTGGGAAGCCCGACGCTCTATGTCTGGCTGGTCGTGGCGGGCACGGTGGTGTTCACGGGACTGCCGCTGCTGATCGGAACGATGAAGCAGGCGTCGTGGCGGGCCGTCAGCGCGCCCCAAGCCTCCGCCCCGAAACTGCCGAAAGCGGCCTGACCGACTTCTTGGAACGGCGCATGCCGCGCCCCCGTGACGCGGCGGAAAGGATCGCATGACAAACGCTTCGTCGAGCGCCAAGGCGGATCGGCCGGCGGCCCCGCCGAGCCCGGAGACGGCCGCCGATATCATGACCGCGAATGTCGTCTCGGTTCCCCTCGGGACCAGCGTGCGCGATGTCGCGCTCCTGCTGGTCGAAAATCGCATCAGCGGCGTTCCCGTCCTCGGCTCCGACCAGCAGCTGCTGGGAATGGTCAGCGAAGGCGACCTTCTCGGGCGCAACGACGCCGATCGCGTCGCCCGGCGCGACTGGTGGCTGACGCTGCTTGGAGGGGGACAGCCCCTGGCGGAACCCTTGAACGCTGGTCGCTCGGCCTGTCGAGCAGGTCATGCGCGCGCCGGTCATGACGATCGAAGCCGGGCGCCGTTGCATGAGATTGCCGAGATGTTCCGCGTCTATGACATCAAGCGGCTGCCGGTCATGCGCGGGGGCCGCATCGCGGGGATCGTCAGCCGGTCGGACTTGGTGCGCGCCATGTCGACCATGGTTCCGCAAGCGGCGGCGAGGCGATCTATTGGCGGCTTGGCCGCCATGTTCGCCGGCATGATGAAAACCGAACATTCCTCGCCGCCGCGGCCTTCCGCAGCGCCAGTCGTCGCCCCGCCCGCCATTACGGCGGAAGCGTTTCTCACCCTCGTGACGGCTTCGAAGCAAGCCGAGAAGGACGAAGCCGTCGCCGTCAAAGATCAGGCGAAACTGGAGCTGCAACGTCGGGTCAAGGTCCTGCTGGAGGAGCACGTCGGCACGCCGGCGTGGACCGCGTTGCTCGAGCGCGCTCAAGCCGCAGCGACGCGCGGCGAAAATAGTTTCGAGCTGATGCGCTTTCCCTGTGACCTCTGCAGCGATGGCGGCCGCAAAATCGACGTCGCCGAGACGGACTGGCCGACCACCCTCAGGGGCGAAGCGGCCGAGTTCTATACGCGCTGGGAGCGCGACTTGCGCGCGGCCGGGTTCGGGTTTTCGGCCCAAATCGTCGAGTATGTCGACGGAATTCCGAGCGACGTGGCG
>CAVWKL010000043.1:0-12309 GCA_963755075.1 uncultured Alphaproteobacteria bacterium | reverse complement strand
GACCGCGAGCGGCGCAGGCTCGAGCCGCGCGCCGACGATCTCGGGCGTGGTCGCGAGGAAGGCGAGCAAGTCGGCGACCGCTTGGCTCGGGCAGACGAGCCGGTGCTCGCGCCTCAGCGTTCGGCAGACGACCTCGGGCACGGGCGCACCAACCCCTTGTCGACCAGCGAAATCAGGCAATCGCGCACGAAGTCGACAGGCTCCGCCTCGAGGTCGTAGGCCGTCTTCAGGAAAGCGCCGATCGCCCGCGCCGAATTCGCGCCGTCGCACAATTCATAGACGACGCCGGCGGTCGGATTGAGCAAGTGGACCATTTCCCGCGCCGCGTCATAGATCACGTCGCCGTCCGGCGCGAGGGTGACTTCGAGCCCTTCGCAGGCGGCGAAGACCTGGTCGAGATCGAATTCGCCCTCCGCGGTCTCGTTCATGCCCGCCCCTTCCGCCCGCGCCGTCGCGACCGTTAGTCATGCGCCGGCCGGTTGGCAAGCCGAGGGGTCGACGGCGGCCTCGCGTTCGCTGCGGCCAGCCCCAACTCCGCACGCGACCCGTTCCGTCACATGACAACGTCGTCAGCGAAATGAGAGGTAGGCCGCTTGGCTGGCGCATAGAGCGATTAAAGCAACGCCAAAGGCACGCGCTAAGCTGATAAGCGTCGTCAGCCTAAAATATTGAAACTCAAGATAATATGTACCAAATGAGAGTATTATATACTTATTGATCCGCTCGGTGACGCCAGAGGGATTTAAATTTGACTATATTCTTGGGGATAATTCGCTCCCATGTCTCGAGTTGAACATTCTTGATATACATACTACCGTAACCGGTAGAAATATCAAATATTAGCAAGAATGCTGGGATAGCAATATTGATTACAGGCGAAGCACCGAGCATCCGACGACCTCCGACCGCCCCGCAAGAAGGTACAGTAGAACTTCATAAAATATTGCTGTTGCAATAAAAAAGCGCCTCAGTGAGACGCTATGAGATAGGGTGCTGGTGCCGGTTGCAGGAGTCGAACCCGCGACCAACGGTTTACAAAACCGCTGCTCTACCAACTGAGCTAAACCGGCTTCGCCTCGGGCGGCGCGAAAAGCGTGCGATGGCTAGCAGCGCGCCGTCGCCGAGGCAAGAGGCGCGTCGGCGACGATCAAGGGACCGTGGCGCGCCAGGGGCCGGCGACGGGGAACGCCTCGTCGCCGCCGGGCCAGGGCGGCATGGTGACGGCGAGGAAGGCGAACGGCGCCTCGGGCTCGGCGCGGAACTGGAAATGGGTTCCCAGGGGGATGGTGAGGCAGAGGCCGGGGGCGGCCTCGACGAGGCTTTCCTCTTCGCCCGAGCGCCGCCAAATCCGTCCGCGCCCCGAGAGCACATACCAGATCTCCTCGACGGTGCGGTGGGCGACGGGGCGCGAAACCGCGCCCGCCGGCAGTTCGAAATGGGCGAAGCTGCCCCCTTTGAGGCAAAGCAGCACGCGCACGGCCGCGCCGTCGGGGGCCGCCGCGTCGGCCTCGGCGCCGAGCCGCTTGGTTTCGAAAGGGCGCATGGGCAGGGGCTCCGCCGTTGGTCCGCGCAAGTCTTGCGCGGCGCGCGCCGGGCGCGCAACCCCCCGGGCGCTGGCCGGTCGCTCGGGATTCTCCCGCCGTTGCGCGTCTTGGAGCTCCGGTGCATGATCGCTCTGCGGAGTTCGCCGACGGGCGGCGCCGGTCGGTTCCCCGCTCGACCCGCGTCGTTCGACCATCGAGCGAAAGGTTGGCCATGTCCAATAGCAATTACGAACGCGACTTTTACGCCTGGGCGAACGAGCAAGCGGCGCTGCTGCGGGCCGGCCAGCTCGGCCAAGCCGACATCGAGCATATCGCCGAGGAGATCGCGAGCATGGGCAGGACCGAGAAACGCGAACTCGTCAACCGGCTCGCCATTTTGTTGTCGCATCTTCTCAAGTGGCGTCATCAGCCCGCCTTGCGCGGCAATAGCTGGCGGCTGACGATCGAAGATCAGCGCGATCAGCTCGAAGACCACCTCAGCGACAACCCGAGCCTCAAGGCGTCGCTTTCCGAAGCGATCAAGGCCGGCTATCGACGCGCCATTCTCGCCGCGGCTCGCGAAACCGGGATCGATCGCGACGCCTTTGGCCGCGAATGTCCGTGGTCGTTCGAGCAGATGATGGACGCGGATTATTGGCCCGACTGACGCGTGCGGCAATATTTTGGCGCGCCGCCCGCCGCCTGCTATGAAAGCGCGATGGACGCCTCGCTCGACCTCACGCCCGAACAGACGCTCGAAGAGTTTCGCGCCGCCGGCGCGCTGCTCGAGGGCCATTTCATTCTCTCCTCCGGACTGCGCTCGCCGGTGTTCCTGCAAAAGATGTTCGTCTTTCAGGACCCGGCGCGCACCGAGCGCCTGTGCCGCGCGCTGGCGAGGAAGGCGCTCGCCGCCTTCGGGCCGATCGACGTCGTCGCTTCGCCGGCGGTCGGGGGCATCGTTCCCGGCTACGAGACGGCGCGCTGGCTCGGCGCCAAGGCGATCTTCGTCGAGCGCGAGGGGGGCGTCTTCGCGCTCAGGCGTGGCTTCGCGATTGCGCCGGGCGCGCGCGTGCTGATGGTCGAGGACATCATCACCACCGGCCTTTCGTCGCGCGAGTGCCTGGAGGCGCTCAGCCGCCATCCCGGAAAGATCGTCGGCGCAGCCTGCCTCATCGACCGCTCCGGCGGCAAGGCGGACATCGGCGTTCCCCGCGTCGCGCTGGCGACGCTCGACATTCCCGCCTATCCCGCCGACGCGCTGCCGCCGGAACTGGCCGCCATTCCCGCCGTCAAGCCGGGAAGCCGCGCCCTCCTCGGGGCGTCCTGATCGCCCGCCAAAAATGGAAAGGACCATGCGATGGCCGCGCTGCGTCTAGGGGTCAATATCGATCACGTCGCCACGGTGCGCAACGCGCGCGGCGGCGCCCTTCCCGATCCGGTGCGCGCGGCGCTCGTCGCCATCGAAGCCGGCGCCGACGGCGTCACCGCGCACTTGCGCGAGGATCGCCGCCATATCCACGACGACGACATGGGCCGCCTCAAGGCGGCGATTGCGAAGCCGCTCAACTTCGAAATGGCGGCGACCGAACAGATGCTCGACATCGCGTTGCGCATCCGCCCGCACGCCTGCTGCCTGGTGCCGGAGAAACGCACCGAACGCACCACCGAGGGCGGGCTCGACGTCATCGGCGGCCACAATTCGCTGAAGCCCTTCGTCGCCGAACTGAAGCGCGCCGGCATTCGCGTCTCGACGTTCATCGAGCCCTCGGTCGACGCGCTCGGCGCTTCGGCCTCGCTGCGCGCCCCCGTCGTCGAGCTGCATACGGGCGCGTGGTGCGATGCGCTGGAGCGCGGCGAACGCGAGCGGGCGACTTACGAATTCGGCCGCCTGCGCGTCGCGGCGGCGCAAGCCGCCAAGCTCGGCCTCGAGTGTCACGCCGGGCACGGCCTCAACTACGACACCGCGCGCGCGATCGCCGCCTTGCCGGAAATCGTCGAATTCAACATCGGCCATTTCCTCGTCGGCGAGGCGATCTTCGTCGGCCTGGCGCAAACGGTGCGAACGATGCGCGCGGCGATGGAGGAGGGGCGCGCCGGCGGCGGCGAGGCGCGCCCATGATCCTCGGCGTCGGCAGCGACCTCTGCGACATCCGGCGCGTCGAGGAGACGCTGGAACGATTCGGCGAGCGCTTCCTGGCGCGCTGCTTCACCGAGATCGAACGGGCGCGCTCCGAGCGGCGCGCCGGGCGCGCCGCCTCCTACGCCAAGCGCTTCGCCGCCAAGGAGGCCTGCGCCAAGGCGCTGGGCACGGGATTGCGCGATGGCGTGTTCTGGCGCGACATGGGCGTCGTCAACCTGCCCTCGGGCCAGCCGACGATGCGCCTCACCGGCGGCGCGGCGCGACGCCTGGCCGCCATCACGCCGCCCGGCGCGCGAGCCTTCATCCACCTCACCATCACCGACGAAGCGCCATTGGCGCAGGCTTTCGTCGTCATCGAGGCGCGGTGATTCCGGCTCGCCTCGGCGCGCGGGCGCCTCGAGGGGGGCTCGGTTCGGGGCGGCGCATTCCCCAAGTCTCCGGGCGAAACTGACGCGCGTCAATGCGCGCCCCCGGCTTCGGAGCGTTACATCACAGGCAAGCCTAGAACCCTTGCCTGCGAGGCGAGGGCTCGATTGCCGGGGAGACGTCGATGAGCAGCAGCACGAAGGCCTATCTCGTGGGCGGCGGCATTGGCTCGCTGGCCGCGGCGGCGTTCCTCATCCGCGACGGCGCCGTTCCCGGCGCGAACGTCACGATCTACGAGAGCCTGCCGCGGCTCGGCGGCAGCCTCGACGGCTCCGGGAGCCCGCACGACGGCTATGTGCTGCGCGGCGGCCGCATGTTCACCACCGACAACTACGAATGCCTGTGGGCGCTCTACCGGAACATTCCCTCGCTCGCCGACCCGACGAAGAGCGTTTACGCGGAATTGGTCGAATTCAACGAGCGGATCAAGGCGCATTCGCAAGCGCGCCTGGTCAACCGCCATCGCGCCATCGTCGACGTCGACTCGATGGGCTTCTCGATGCGCGACAGACTCGAGCTGGTCAAAATCGCCGAGGCGAGCGAAGAGACGCTGGGCGCGAGCCGGATTTCCGATTGGTTTTCGCCGCCGTTCTTCGACACCAGGTTCTGGTTCCTGTGGTCGACGACCTTTGCCTTTCAGCCCTGGCACAGCGCGGTCGAATTCAAGCGCTACCTGCATCGGTTCATGATGGAATTCCCGCGCATCGAGACCCTCGCCGGGGTCAAGCGCACGGTGTTGAACCAGTACGATTCGCTGGTGCGGCCGCTGGAGCGTTGGCTTGAAGCGCGCCGCGTGCGCTTCGTCAAGGGCGCCACGGTCGACGACCTCACGCTCGAGACCATCGGCGACAAGGTCGCGGTGACCGCACTTGCGTTCACCAAGGCCGGCGTCAGGGAGAGCGTCGCCGTCGGCGCCGACGATCTCGTCTTCTTTCAGAACGGATCGATGACCGACGCCTCCAGCCTCGGCTCGATGACCAGCCCGCCCCAGAAGCTCACCAAGGACGACAGCCAGGGCTGGGCGCTGTGGGAGAAAATCGCCAAGGGCCGGCCGGAGTTCGGCAATCCGGCGGCGTTCAACTCGAGCATTGCCGAAATCCTATTGGCCCTCGTTCACGGTGACCCTGCGCGACGCGGCGTTCTTCGACAAGATGGAGGCGTTTTCCGGCAACAAGGCGGGGAGCGGCGGGCTCGTCACCTTCATCGACTCCAACTGGCTGATGTCGGTCGTCCTGGCGCACCAGCCCCATTTCGCCGACCAACCCGACGACGTCAGGGTCTTCTGGGGCTACGCGCTGCACGGCGATCGGATCGGCAATTTCGTCGCCAAGCCGATGTCGGACTGCGGCGGCGCCGAAATCCTGCGGGAATTGTGCGGTCACCTCAATTTCGACATGGCGACCACCTTCGCCGCGGCGAACTGCATTCCCTGCCGGATGCCCTACATCACCAGCATGTTCATGCCGCGCGCCAAGACCGACCGTCCGTTGCCGGTGCCGAAAAACTCGCGGAATCTCGCCTTCGTCAGTCAGTTCGTCGAAATCCCCGACGACGTCGTCTTCACCGTCGAGTTCTCCGTCCGCGTCGCCCAGATGGCGGTGTACGAATTGCTCAAGATCGACCGCGAAGTGCCGCCGATCCTGCGTCATGACCGGTCGGTCAAGGTGCAGCTCGATTCGTTCGTGAAGGCGTTCAAATGAGGCTCGCTGCGCCCGCTAGTTCGCCCGCTGCCAGGTCAACTTGATCGAGCCCAAGGAGCGGGTCGGGGTCTGGTTCTCCAGGATCAGCTCGTCGCCGTTCAGCATGATCAGCCGCTTCTCGTCGCGTCCGACCGCATTGGCGCGGTTGCTGGCGTCGATGTGCATCGTCACCGTATTGCCGGCGTCGTCGACCGTGTAGGGGCCGAAATAGGCGAGGCTGCGCGCCCCGCCGTCGCTGATCACGATGACCGAATAGCGGCCGCCGGCGTCGAGAAACATCGAGCCCTGCGGGTGGGGCCCGTAGGGCTCGAGGTCGCCGACGCTGACCGCGACGAGCCGCCAGTGGCCGACCAACTGATCCCTGAGCGCCTTGGCCGGCGTCTGCGCGAGGCTCGGCGCCGCGATCGCGGCCAGCATGACCAGCGCGGCGCCCCAAGCGGCGACGCCGTGCGCGCTCTTGCCCATCATCCGCGCTCTCCTCGATTGACGCCGGCGCCCGCCGTGACGAGACGTTCGGCATTATAAATGGCAAAACCGCTTCGGCGCTAGAGTCTTATAAGGCGGGACGGCGGATGGCCCTTTTGTCCGGCCGCCGCCTTCGCTATTGTGCGGATGTCGGACCCGTCGGGGCGCCGCTCCGGCGCGAGGGCGGGGGGACGAGAGGGGGAAATCGATGCGCTTGCTCCGCATTGCCGTCGCCTTGATCGCGTGCGCCGCCGGGGCGGGCGAGGTTCGAGCGAGCGCCCTCGGCGCCGTGGCGAACGGCGCGCCGAAGGCGCGCGGCGGCGACATCCGGCTCGCTCAGATCATCCCCGAGACCGCCAAGCCCGAGGCGACCACCGGCAATCCGAGCCTCGCGCCGCTGAAATGGGTCGGCATGCTGGTCGTCCCGACGCCGACCAAAGACGATCCCACCTCGATCGAGGAATGCACGGCCCAATTCATCACCCCGAGCGTGCTCTTGACCGCCGCCCATTGCGTCAAGGACATCGTCAGCAGTCCCGCCGGCCCGTGGCCCGACGCCACCAAGGGGAACTTTCTGGCTGCAATACCAGAACCAGGAAGGCACGCCGTACAAGATCCTTTGCGCGGCGACCAATCCATTGTGGAAGCTGCCGGCCAACTACGCCTTGATGAAGCAATCGGACAAGAACGACGCGCAGCGGGTCGCCTACCAGCACGATTTCGCCATGTTGCTGGTCGACGGCTCCAGCACCACCGGCGTGATGCCCTACGCGCTCGACTGGAAGGGCAAGGTCAACTACGTCACCCGGGTCGGCTACGCCGGCGACATCCTCGACGGCCAGATCGTGCAGAAATCGGGCGGCGCCCTCTTCTTCGCCGACGCGATCCCGATGTTGCCGAAGTCCTACCCCAACATCGTGGTGCAATGGGCGCCGATCACCGATCTCACCGAGGGCACCAGCGGCGGCGCCTGGATCGCCAATTTCAGCACCACCGAGGGCGGCAGCAACAATATCCTGGTCGCCGTCACCTCGTTCCAGTTCACCGAATATCCCGGCGGCGAGGGCGCGGCCTATCTGACGGCGGCGGAATTCAACCCGTTGCTGACCTTCGTGGCGAATGGCTGCAAGTGAGGCGCGGGCGCCGGCCTCACCGAAGGGTGAAATTGACGATCGTGCTGGTGTGAAAAGAGCCGCCCGGCGGCGGCGGCGCCTGAACCGCCGCCATCATCGCCTCGACCGCGCCGTCGAGGGCGGCGCTGCCCGACGAGCGGGTGATCCGATGCTCGACGACGCCGCCCGCGGCGCCGATGGTGAAGGCGACGCCGACCGAGCCGGTGACGCCCGCCGCGCGCGCCGAGGACGGATAGAGCTTGTGGCGATTGAGTTCGGCGGCAAGCAGAGACGCGTAGGCGGCGCGCGAAGCGACGGTCGTTTCGGCGCGCGCCTGCTCGGCGCCGAGCCGCGCCGCTTGCTCGGCCGCTTGCGCCGTGCGCCGCCGCTCCGCCGCTAGGCGACGCTGCTCGCGCAACGCGGCCGGCGTCGGCCGCTCGGCCCTCTGAGCGACGACCTCAGGCGGTTTGGCGTCGACCGGCGGCTTGACCGCGGCGGGCTCTAGCGGCGTCGCGACGGGCGTGGGTTCGGGCGTCGCCAGGCGCAGCGGCGGCGCCTCGGGCGCTTCGACAAGCGGGGCCGGCGCCGCGAGCGCGGGCGCAGCGGCGGCGGGCGGAGGCGGGGGCGCGGCGGCGACGAATGGGGCGGGGGCAGGGGGTGGGGCGGAGGTCGCCTCGGCCGGCGTGGTCTCGTCGCGCGCTTGCCTCGTCTCGGCGGCGTCGCCTTCCGCCACCAGGGTCACCTCGATGGCGTCGATCGGCGAGGGCGGGGCGCTGCGCACGACGACGAAGCCCGCCGCCGCCCCATGCAGGCCGAGCGCCACGACAAGGGCCGCCGGCCTGAGCCAGACCGGCCTCAGCGGCCTTTCCCCAGGGGCCCCCGTAGCGTCCGGCGGCAGCGTCGCGGTCGCGCCGGGGCTCACGGCTTTGGCTCCGCCGGCCTCGCGGGGGCCGTGACGATGGCGATATGGGTGATCCCGCCCATCGCCAGCCGGTCCATGATCGCCACCACGTCGCCGTAGGCGGCGTCCTTGTCGCCGCGCAGGTGAACGACGCCGCCGCGATCGGCGCCGAGCTTGGCCTCGACCGTCGCGACCAGGTCGTCGGCGCCAATCGCCTCGGCCCCGAGCGACAGCTTGCCGTCCTTGCCGACGGTGATGACGATCGGCTCCTTGCGATCGAGCAGTTGAGCCATCTTCGCCTGCGGCAGATCGACCTTCACGCCGGCGGCGAGGAGGGGCGCCGTGACCATGAAGATGATCAGCAGCACCAGCATGACGTCGACCAGCGGCGTCACGTTGATCTCGGCCTGCGGCTGATAGAGGCTGTCGCCCGAGGCGTTGTCGCGGCTCGGCATCCCCATCACGCGGCGTCCCGGTTGGAGGGCGGAGCGCCGGCGGCGCCGAATTCGGCCGCCCGGTCCTCGATCCAGTGGGACAGCCGGACGCCGAGGCGCGAAAAGGCCGCCCCGATGCGGTTGTAGCCGATCGAGGCGGGAATGGCGGCGGCGAGGCCGTAGGCGGTGGCGGCGAGCGCCTCGGCGATGCCCGGCGCGACGACGGCGAGGCTGGTGTCCTTGGCGACCGCGATGCCGGAAAAGCTCGTCATGATGCCCCAGACGGTGCCGAAGAGGCCGATGAAGGGCGCAACCGAGGCGATGACGGCGAGATTCGGCAGCCCGCCCTCGGCGCGCATCAAGAGTTCGCGTCCCGCGCGCGTCATCGCCTCGGCGACGCGCTTGCGCTTCTCGCCGACGCTTTCGCCGATGATCGCAAGGCGGCCCGCCTCGCGCCCGGCCGCCTCGATCGGCGCAAACAGCTGCGAAGCGGCCCCGGCGCGCGCCGAGCGCATCGCGCGGCCGAGCTTCACGACGGTGAAGACGCCCTCGACGATCAAGATCCAGCCCCACAGCGAGGCGATGAGCAAGATCGCCATCACCGCCTTGCCGACCGGGCCGGCCGCAAGGAACATCCCCACCGGAGAAAGCGACAACCCGTCCATCTCGACTCCCTCAGGACGTCGTTTTAGCACAGGCGTCGCCGGCGGCGCATGGGGGGCGAGCGGGCGAGTTTGGCCGACCGTCGCGGCTCGGGGCCAGTCGCCGGCGTGCGCGCAGCGGCGCAAGATCACGCGCCTTTGCGTCCGAAGACGAGATTTAGCGCCGTCTCATTGGCGACGTATCCGCCAATCGCCGCCGCCGTGACGCGCTCGACGTATTCGCGGCGCATTGCCTTGAGCGTCGCGGGCTCGACCCGCTTGAGGGCCCGCCATGCGGGATGGTCGAGACGCCCTTCCCAGAACGCGATCGCCTTGCTGAGCGCGATGGGGCTGGCATCGGCGAGTTCCGTTCGGATGTCCACGACGGCGAACCCGGCCTCCTCCAAAAGCGAGCGGCACTTGCTCGGCGTATCCGCGACGTCGGCATAGGCGAGGGGAA
The DNA here is from genome assembly GCA_963755075.1 of uncultured Alphaproteobacteria bacterium. Classification (GTDB taxonomy): domain Bacteria; phylum Pseudomonadota; class Alphaproteobacteria; order Rhizobiales; family Beijerinckiaceae; genus Roseiarcus. The sequence goes on along the minus strand of CAVWKL010000043.1, from coordinate 2,507 downwards.
CGCCATGGTCGGCGGCGACGTCGGCAATCCTTTCAGACAGGCCGAAAGGCTTGGCGGGCGCGTCGAAGGCGAGGCTTCCCCCCGGTTTGAGACAGGCGAACCAGCGCCGCAGCGCGCGGGGAATGTCCGCCATGAGCACGAGGGCCGAGGCGCAGAAGATGCAATCGAAAGTCGCGGAGGAAACGCTGCCTGCTCGGCGTCGGCGAGCAGGAAGTCGATATTGCGCAGCTCGCTCGCCGCCGCCTTGCGATGGGCCTCGGCCAGCATTCCCTCGGAGAGGTCAACGCCAATGACTTTTCCGGTGGGGCCGACGCATTGCGCCGCCTTGAGGGCCAGGAGTCCCGTGCCGGTGGCGACGTCCAGCACGCGAAATCCGGGCTTGATCGTCACGCCGTCGAGCAACGCCGACACGACCCGATGATGCACCGTTTCCTCGTCGTAGGTCGCCGCGCGCTTGTCGAAGTATGAAGGGCCCGTCATGGCATGGACTTCCGCGTAGGGGCGCGGCCGCGATTGTGGCGGCAAGCGTCGGCCCGCCGCAAGCGCCCCCCTGTTCGCCGGACCAATCGATATCCTGCGCATGCCATCGCCGTGCTCGCCGTCAAGTCGAGGCGAATGCGAAGCATTCGGTCGCGCCAAGCCGCTTCGCGGTCGCTGACGCGAACCTTGACCGCTCTGCGCGGCGCTGGCGTTGGGTTTGCAAGTCGCGTTGCTGAGCGAGAGCGGCCCAGGGGACCGCTTTTCGTCAGCGACGCGACTTGATAGCCCCTTGCCGCGCCGACCCGGCGCAGTCGCCCCAAGGCGATTGCGACGCAATCGTCCGCAGGGGCCGAAGCGAAGCGCAGGAGCGGCGCAGCCGCTTGACGGCGACGGGGCTGACGTTCGATTTGCGAAATCGCGCGATCCGTATCCTGGCCCCCTAACGCAAGTTTCAGCAGTTGGTCTTGGTGCGGGTCTCGGTGTCGCCGTTCGCGTCTGTTCTGGTGACGGATTTCGTCGAGCAACCGGCGGTGGCTTGGGGATCAGGAGCATCGATCACGCGATGCTCAACCACAACGGGCGGATTATCGTCGTTACCGATAATGCAGCCTCCTAACGGGCCGATATGCGCGCCGATCGCGCAATCGACATATTGAACATAGGGCGTCGCATAGCGCGACGCCGGGAGCATCGTGGCTTGGGTGGCGGCGACCGAGGCCAACATGGCTCCCGAGCCGACGAGGGCGGCCGTGAAGCAGCCGATCAACTGACGTGAAGTCATAGTCATTCCTTCCTGTGCATCAACGATGGAGGGGGAGTGCAAATGATGCGCGCGCACTCCGCGCTCAGCGAGACCCGAAGTGAAGCGGCGGAAACTACCTACGAGCGGTTGCGACATGATTTAGCTAACGATGCCAATGGGTTGAGAGTGCCGAAGTCAAGACGGCCAATCGGTTTCGGTGACGGCGCGGCTCACTATCGATTGCACTGACGGCGAACGGATCGATCGATTCGACGAGGCCGCGAGGGCGGCCTCGTCAATTTGAACCTGCCACGCACGGCGGCCGACGGCGCCGCAGCCGCTGTGAGCGAAGCGTGATGATCCGGAGATCGTAGCGCCGCGCGCGTTACCGCGCGACGCGGCTTGACGGAATCACCCCCGGGCGTCATTTCCGCGATGGCGCCCCCTCGATCGCCGGATCGCGGCGCTTCGCTCGCGAGGACGTGAGTGGTCCGTTTCCATCCCAATGCAGTACGCTCTCTCTCGCGCGTCATCGGGGGATCTCGCGCGCCGTCGCCGCTCGGGGCGGCGACGAGGATGTGGATTTTGCCACGCGCGTTGTGCACGATAGCGCGCATTGCTCGAGGGGGAGAATTCTCATGCCGGCTGTCTTGCGTCGCCGCTGTAAAGTCATGCTCATGGCCTCGGCGATCGGCCTTCTCGCCGCCGCGCGCGCGCCAGCCCAGGAGAAGACCGTCGAGTGCAATTCGCCGAACCTCAATCAGGGGCAGCTGAACCAATGCGCGGCCGCCGATTTCCAAGCCGCCGACGCCACCCTCAACGTCCTCTATCGCCGGATGATGGCGAAGTACGACGCGGCGAACCAGGCGCTGCTGAAGGCGGCGGAAGTCAAATGGATCGCCTTTCGCGACGCCGAATGCGACTACGAGACCAATCTCTCGGTCGGCGGCTCGATCCACCCGATGGTCTACGACCAGTGCCGGGCGGCCAAGACCAAGGCGCGCGTCCAGGAGCTCAACGCCCAGGTCAATTGCCAAGAGGGCGATCTCTCCTGCAACGGGCCGTCTTGAGGCGGTTAAGCGTTAGGCGCCGCCGCCGCAACATTGTCTTCTGAAAATCAGGAAGTCGTGCTAACTTGAAACCGAAGCCCGGCGAACGGTTCCGCGCCGGCGGCTTGGGCGGAATCGCATTGAAATCGCTCGCCAGGACGATGGAGTGGGCCCCTGGGGGCGGACAGGTGTCAAGCTGCGGATTTAGCAAGACCAACCGAACCAGTAGAGGGCTA
>CAVWKL010000042.1:0-14604 GCA_963755075.1 uncultured Alphaproteobacteria bacterium | reverse complement strand
GTTATGTCCTGTTGCTTCGTTGCGACTACGTATTGCCGGCCCGCGAATCGCCGGCGACCAGCGCGAACGCCAGCCCCCCGCACGCGAGGATCGCGCAGCCTGCCGCCAATATCAGGTTGTTGACCATCGCTCTTGCGCCCTTGCCTGTCGAAGCGCTACGGCGCTTCCTTGATCTCCGAGGCGTCCAGCGCCGCGGCGAGGCGCTGCTCCTCGCCGAAATAGCGCGCGCGCTCCCAGAAGCGCGGCCGCCCGATCCCGGTCGAACGATGCCGGCCCTTGAGCTTGCCTTGGGCGTCCTCGCCGAGGATCTCGTAGAGGAACAAGTCCTGGGTGATAATGACGTCGCTCTCCATCCCCAGCACCTCGGTGATGTGGGTGATGCGCCGCGATCCGTCGCGCAGGCGCGCCGCCTGAATGATCACGTCGACGGAAGAGGTGATCATTTCCCGGATGGTGCGCGAGGGCAGGGCGTAGCCGCCCATCGTGATCATCGATTCGATGCGGCTCAGCGCCTCGCGCGGCGAATTGGCGTGGAGCGTCCCCATCGAGCCGTCGTGACCGGTGTTCATCGCTTGCAAGAGGTCGAACGCTTCCGGCCCACGCACCTCGCCGACGATGATCCGCTCGGGCCGCATGCGCAGACAGTTTTTCACCAGGTCGCGCATCGTGACCTGCCCGGCGCCTTCGAGATTGGGCGGACGCGTCTCCAGACGCACCACGTGCGGTTGCTGCAATTGCAATTCGGCCGCGTCTTCGCAGGTGATGACCCGCTCGTCCGGCTCGATGTAATGGGTCATGCAATTGAGCAGCGTCGTCTTGCCCGAGCCGGTGCCGCCGGAAATGATGACGTTGCAGCGGACGCGGCCGATGATCTTGAGGATCTCGGCGCCGGCCGGCGAAATCGAGCCGAAACGGGTGAGCTGGTCGAGCGTCAGCTTGTCCTTCTTGAATTTGCGGATCGTCAGCGCCGCGCCGTCGATCGCCAGGGGCGGCGCAATGACGTTGACGCGCGAGCCGTCCAGCAGGCGCGCGTCGCAGATCGGCGAGGCCTCGTCGACCCGCCGGCCGACCTGACTGACGATGCGTTGGCAGATGTTCATCAACTGGGCGGCGTCGCGAAACCGAATGTTGGTCAATTGGATCTTGCCGGCGACTTCGATGAAGCAGCGCGTCGGCCCGTTGACCATGATGTCGGCGATGTCGTCGCGCGACAGCAGCGGCTCGAGCGGTCCGAACCCGAGCACGTCGTTGCAGATGTCGTCGAGCAGGTCCTCCTGTTCGGAGATCGACAGCACGAGATTCTTGATCGTCACGATTTCGTGGACGATGTCGCGGATTTCCTCGCGCGCGCTTTCAGGATCGAGCTTGGCCAGCGCCGCCAGATCGATCGCCTCGATCAGCGCGCCGAAAATCATCGACTTGGTTTGAAAATAGTTGTCGGACCGGCGCTCCGTCTGCCCGAGCGACAGCGGTTCGGCGGCGGCGACCGGCTTCGTCGCCTCGGGCCTCGGCGCGGGCGCGCTGGCCGGCGACGGCGTCTGGACGCTCAACCCGGGGTTGGAACGCTTACCGAACATCCTTTGTTCCCTTGCCTCTGCGGCCGCTCGGCGGGGAGCCGACCGCGGGCGCCGACGCTATTGACGTTTTCGTGGACCGTTTTCAGGCTTTCTTGCGAACGAACTTGGCGATGAACGGATCAAACAGTCCGCGCTTGGCTTTGTGCGTTTCCCCGCGGCCTGCGACTTCGCCGGCGAGATCGGCGAAGACCTCGGCGATTTTTCCGTTGGCGTCGATTTCGGCGATCATTTGCCCGTTGTTGGCCGCCGCGCCGAACAGCTTGGCGTCGTGAGGGATGACGGCGAACGGCTCCGCCTCCATGGTCTTGGCGAAATCCGCCACCGAGATTTCCGGCCGCCGGGGCATGCCCACGCCGTTGATGACCAGGCGGGGCGGATGGTCGTTGGGGCGCGCGCCGCGCACGTTGTCCATGACGTTCTTGGCGTTGCGCAGGTTGGCCAGATCCGGACCGGTGACGATGATCACTTCGTCCGCGCCGACGAGCATGCGGCGCGTCCAGGCGTTCCACGCGTGAGGGAGGTCGAGAACGACCCAGGGCGTCGAGGCGCGCATGGTGTCGACCACGGAATCGAATGACGTTTCCGAGAAGTCGTAGAGACGATCGAGCGTCGCCGGCGCCGCCAGCAGATGCAAATTATCGCCGCACTTGGACAGAAGACGGTCGATCAGCGTCGAATCGACGCGTTCCGGCGCGAACACCGCCTCCGCGACGCCCTGCGGCGGATCCTGGTTGAAGTCGAGCCCCGCGGTGCCGAAGCCGAGGTCGAAGTCGGCGATGATCGTCGCCATTTCCAGCTCGGTCGCCAGCGCCCAGGCAAGATTATGCGCAACCGTCGACGATCCGACGCCGCCCTTGGCGCCGATGACGGCGATTACCCGACCGAGCGGCTTGGCGCCCGGCGCGCGAAACAGATGCGAAATCGCCTGGACGAATTCGACGACATTGAACGGGGTCACGAGGTACTCGCTGACCCCGCGCGCGATCAACTGCCGGTAGAGCACGATGTCGTTGACTCGACCGAGGACGACCACCTTCGTTCCGGCGTCGCAATATTGGGAGAGCTCGTCGAGTTGCTCGATCAGCGCCTCGCGATTGGCGGTCGCCTCGAGCACGATGACGTTCGGCGTCGGCGCGTTGCGGTAGGCCTCGACCGCGGCGGCCGCGCCGCCCATGTTCTGCTTGACATGGGTTTTGGTCATGCGCCGATCGCCGATGGCCGCCTGGACGATGGCGGCGATGTCCGGCGTCTCGCAAAAAGCCTGAATGGAGACGCGCGGAACCGGATCGATCTGCGGCGCGGCCCCTGCCCGCGGGACGGCCAGCGGCTCCGTCTGTTCAACCGCCGAAACGCGCATGGCTCAGCCCCCCCCTCCGACCTGACCGATCGGCGTGATCTGGATCTTCCAGGCGGTTCCGGGATCCTGACCCTGGCGCACGTTTCCGATCGCCCGCATCCGCATTTCGACGTCGGGGGAATCGAGCGCGCGCGCCTGCTCGAAATCGCGCGGATCGGCGACCTGGGCGGCGAGCACGGACTGAGTGGCGCAGCCAAAGTTCGCGTAGTTGTCGTTCTTCCACCCCGCGATCGAGCCGCCCGAAGCCAAATCGCTCGGCCACTGGCCGCACGGCGTCGGCGTCGTCGCCTTCAGGCCTTGAAATATCAGTCGCACCGGCGAGGCGCGGGTCGCGTCGCCCACGGGGTAGAACCCGATGCCGACGTAACCGTGCAGCCCGGTCGAGGCCAAGGTTCGGCGAATCTGATCGATGACTCCTCGATTGCGCTCTCTCTCGCCCGCCGGCGCCAAGATGGTGATTTGGCCCGCGCCGAGAGCGCGATAGCGCTCGACGAAGGCGCGAATATTGGCCACCGACTGCGCATCGAGCCGGCCGCCGAGGGGATAGACGTCGAGCGCCGAGGGCGCCTGAGCCAGAATGATGGGGTGACGCTGATGATAGTCGACCGGGTCGACCGAATCGTTGGAGGCGTAGTCGACGCCGCAGCCCGCCAGCGGCGAGGCGGCGAGGCCGGCGAAGAGCAGCCACGCGAGAGGCAGGGCTCGCGATCGGCGGTCAGGCGGGTTCCTCGACATCGTCAGACTCTCGTGTGTTTGGGGCCGCGGCATGGTTGTCGTCTTCGCTCAGTCGGTGATGAATCCAACCTTGCCGGAATAGCCGGGCATGGGCTGCAAGGCGCCCGAGCTCGAATAAATGCGATTGACGCGGCCGAGCAGCCACGTTTGCGGATCGCTCGCTTCGGCGAAATTGCCCTCGGGCCGCGCCACGTCGCGCGGGTCGATCGCGTGCACGATGTAGGGCGTGACGACGATCAGCAGTTCGGTTTCGTCGCGCAGGTAATCGCGCGAGCGGAACAGGGCGCCCAGAACTGGCAGATTCATCAGGCCTGGGACGCCGGTGATCGCCTGTTGCGTCTTGGTCGAAATGAGGCCGGCCGAAACGATCGACCCTCCCGAGGGCAACTCGACGGTCGTCTCGTTCTTGCGCGTGCGGAAGCCGGGAATCTGCGTGCTGTCGATGGTCTGCGTGGTCGAGGTGTCGACGTCGGTGACCTCTGTGCCGACGCGCAACTGGATGCGGCCCTGGGAGAGAACCACCGGCGTGAAGTTCAGCGTGACGCCGTAGGGTTGCTGAACGATCGTCAGCTGGCAAACGCCGCCGCTGCAGGTCTCGCCGTTGGGGATCGGGATGGTGCCGCCGGCGAGGAACTTGGCGCTTTCGCCGGAGACGGCGGTGACCGTCGGCTCGGCGAGCGTGCGCGCGACGCCCTCGCGCTCGAACGCCTGCAGCGTCGCGGTGATGCCCATGCCCGCCGTGACCCAGCCCAAGGTCGCCGAGGTCTCCGGCGAGCTCAACGCGCCGTTGACGGAGAAGGGGTTGTTGACAACGAAGCCGTTCGAGCCCGTCCCGATGCCGGTCATGTTGACGCCGAGCTGCTTGACGATTTCGCGGCGAATTTCGCTGATGGTCACGCGCAAGCTGACCTGGTCGAGGCCGCGGATGGTCAGCGAATTGATCACCTTGCCGGTCACCGGGGTGCCGGCGGACGTGATGCTCAGTTGCGCCGAGTTCGCCGCGGCGGCGCCCGGAGCGCCCGCGCTGGCGGGCGCTCCCAGCACTGACGTCCCGATGAAGCCGCTGGCGATGTCGACCGCCTTCTGCGCTTCGCCGGCCGAAGCGACCGACCCCATCAGGATGACCGAGTCGGAGACGGTTTTGACCGTGATGGCGTTGCCCGGCAGCGCGACGTTCAAGAGCTGTTGAAGCTCGGCGACGTCGCGGCCGACGGTGACTTGCAGCACGGCGATCTTGCGGCCGTCGGCGGCAAGGGCGAAGATCGTCGTCTGGCCGTTGGCGATGGCGGCGACATAGAGGCGGCGCGCCGATCGCACCACCGCGTTGGCGACCTTGGGCTCGCCGACGAAGATTTCGGCAGCGTCCTCGGGCAGATCGACGATCACCGAGCGGCCAACGCCGAGCTGTAGGGTCTTGGCCACCCCGTCCCCGACCGAAATGAACGAGGGCGCCGCCGCCTCGCCGGACAGCGCCGGCGTTTGGAACCCCAGCGCAAGAAAGGCGATCGCCGCGCCGATCGAAAGCGCGAACCGACGCGCGAAGCGAAAGTTCTTCATGCCGCGAGCCTCACTTGGAAATTTGCCATGGGCGCCCTCCGCCATCAGCGCGCCGCCGTCTGCGGGGCGCCGAAGCGCACTATGGTGAAATCGTCGGACCCGCCGCTGCCCGCCCCGACGGTCTCGGCCGGGCCGGCGCTGTCGGCCAGGCTGCGCAACACCAGATGGAGGTTCGAGTTGCCGGCCTGCTGGGCGAGGATGATCATTTCGGCCTGAGACGGATCGAGCTCCAACGTCGCGTTGGCCCCCACGACGACCTTCTTGCCGTTTTCCTCCTGCACGTTCTGACCGATCGCCAGGACCCGAACATTGGCCAGGATGGTTCGCGCGCCGATCACCGGGACGCCGCGGGTCTTCGTCGCCTCCTCGTCGTGAAAGATCGAGATGACGTCGACGCGGTCGTTGGGAAGGATGAAGCCGCCCGCGTAGGAATCGCCGGCGTTGTCGATCTTGATGGCGACGGCGCGCATTCCCGAGGGCAGGATCGCCGACATGAAGCCGCTGTTGCCGCCCTTGACCAGCTTGTCCCGACGCATCGGTTCGCCGCGCAAGAACGCTTCGCGGGTCAACGACCCCTTGACCTCCTCCATGACGCGCGGGCCGCTCGACTTGGCGATCATGAGCTCGGAGATCGCCGCCTTTGGCCACACTTGCCAGGCGACCGAAGCGTCGCCGATGAGGGTTCCCATCGGGATGTCCTGCGCGGCCACCAGAACTTCGTCCGTTTCGACCTTCGGCGCCTGAACGGTGTGGACGACCGGCTGCGGCGCCGACGAATTGGCGAACAGGACATAGGCCGCGCCGAAGGCGGCGACGGTCACGCCGAGGACTGCGATCTGCAATCTGTTCATAAACTTACGGCCCTTTTCGCGCCTCGAACCTCCGCGCCAGGGCAATAAGAACAGCCAATCGTCAAATTACGGTTAACCAGGTGTATCTAACTGATTACCGAAAGGTGAAAAGCGCCTCGACTGGCGGCGGACGCCGCGGATCGCCTGTTGTCGGCGAAGCGAGAATTTACAGGCTCGCTGCGGCCTGCCAAATCTGCGTGTGGGGATAGAGCATCAGGCCCGCCGCGGCGAGCGCGATGCCGTAGGGGACGCCGCTCTTGCGGTCATGAAGCCGCGCGATCCAATCGTGGCGGGAAAGCCAGGTCGGCAAAACGAAGCGGCGCCCAAAGAGAATGAGGAGGGTCAGCGCGCCGCCGTAGAGCGCGGCGGAGGCGCCATAGTCGAACATCAGGCCCCAGCCGAGCCAGAGCGAAGTCGCCGCCGCGAGCTTGGCGTCGCCGCCGCCGATCCAACCGAGCGCGAACATGCCGAACATCGCGGCCAACACCGCCGCGCCGCAGGAAAAATGGATCAAGATGACAGCGAGGGGCGCGCCGACCGCGACGGCGAGAACGAAGTAGCCGATCGCCAGGGCCGCGCAAATGCGGTTGGGGATCGTCATCGTGACGAGATCCATCGACGCCGCCAACGCCATCGCGGCGGGAAAGAAAACAATGATCGCCGGGATGAGAATCGTCGCCGCCATGGTCCGCCGGTCGCTTCGAGAGGCCGTCGGCCTCGATGCTAAAGGCGAAACCTTGCTCACCGGTTACTTCGGCGCCGCCGCCAAGCCGGGGGGATCGGCGGCGAAAGCGGAAGCCGGGCCGGGCGCGTCGAAAAGTCCGCCGCAGCGCCTGGCGCTACTGAAGGGCGCCGCTGACCTCGGAGAATTCCCCGCTCACGCGGGTGCCAAGGGCGGCCAAGGCGCCGATGAGGAAGACGGCAATTAACGAAGCAATCAGCGCGTATTCGATCGCGGTCGCGCCGGTTTCGTCGGCGACGTAGCGACAAAAAATCCTCACCATGCTCCACCTCCTCCGGCGGAATTGCTTCGTTGCCGGGACTTGCATGACGCTGTTAGGATTAGACTTAGTATCCACGCCGCCGGTTTCGGTCGAGTTAATTTCACCGACAAAAAGCAATAGTATTGGTGCCGACCGCTCGGCCGACGTCACGCGAGCGCAGCGGGTTTGGCGTGCGCGAGCGAATAAAGGCCGACGTCGACGGCGCCGGCGCGAAACCCCGCCTCGCAATAGCAGAGGTAATATTCCCACAAACGCTTGAACGAGGCGTTGAATCCCAGCCGCTCGATCTCCGGCCAGGCGGCGAGAAAGCGGCGGCGCCACTCGCGCAGGGTCAGCGCGTAGCTCTCGCCGAACGTCTCCGCCGCGACGAGGCGCAGGCCGGCCCGGTCGATCGCTTCGCGCAGCGCCGTCTTCGACGGCAGGAAGCCGCCGGGAAAAATGAATCGCTGAATGAAATCGGGCCGGCGGCAATAGTCGGCGAAGCGATCTTCCGCGATGGTGATCGCCTGCAATACGCACAATCCGCCCGGCTTCAAGCGGTCGCGGATCGTTTCGAAATATCGCGGAATGAATTCGCGCCCGACCGCTTCGATCATTTCAATCGAGACGATGCGGTCGAACCGGCCTTGGACGTCGCGATAGTCCTGCAACTTGAATTCGACGCGGTCGTCGAGCGCCTCTTCGCGGGCCAGGGCGCAAGCGCGGGTCAATTGCGCCGGCGAAATCGTGACGCCCAGCACCCGGGCCGCCCCAGCCCTGGCGATGGAGGCGGCGAGCCCGCCCCAGCCGCTGCCGATTTCCAGCACGCTCGAGGCGCGTGAGAGCTTCAGCGCCTCGACAATGCGCGCGAGCTTGGTCTGCTGGGCCTGTTCGAGCGTTGCGTCGGCGCGGGGAAAGATCGCCGAGGAATAGATCATGCGCGCGTCGAGCCAAAGCCGGTAGAATTCGTTGCCGAGATCGTAATGCGACTCGATATTTCGCCGGCTGCCCGCGGGCGTGTTGGCGTTGCGCCGATGGGCGAGCCAGTTGAGGAGGCGAAAGGGCGCCAATCCGCCCAGGGCGTCCATGAAGCGCTGGCCGTTGCGCGCGCCGAGCTCGATCAGGGCCTCGACGTCCGAACTCGCCCAGTCGGCGTCGAAGTAGCTGGCGGCCAGGCCGACGTCCCCCTGGGTGAACAGGCGCCGCAGCCCGCGCCAGGTGCGAAACGAGATGTCCGCGCTGGGGCCCGGCAAGGCGCCGACCCGCTCAATGCGCTCGCCGGACGGCAGCTCGACCGCGAGACGACCGACCTCGATAACCGAAAGAAGCTTTTTCAGCGCCAAGCCGGCCAAGCTCGACGGCCCAGGGCCAGGATCCGTGCCGCCCGTCCGGCCGCTCAGCAACCGCGCCAATCCCATGTCCCCCTCCCGAACGGCCGATCGACTCGGCTTTGGAAACCATCGGGCGGATCGGTTCGGCCGGGACTTTTCCAGGCACGAGGTCTCAGCCGTCGGACGCCGCCGCGGACGAATAGTGGCGCCGCGGCGCGAGCGAGACAAGATCGGTTGAGACGGCGGCCGGCGGCGGCTTACAAAGCGGCGAGATCGAGCCAGCAGCGGCCGGCGCGATCCTCGACCTCGACGAGCCAGAGATCGGGATCGAAGGCGATCTCCCGCGCCATGCGCGCTTCGGCGAAATCGGCGCCGACCCATTCTTCCTTATGCGCGCGGGCCCACAGCCGCTCCACGCCGCGATCGCCAAACTCCGACTGCGGGGCCGGCTCGAACAGCGCGACGCGCCCATCCAACCGATCGATCTTGACGTAAATCGCGCCCGCTTCAGCGGCGCCGCGACGGCGCAGAACCGCGAAAGCGCCTTCGACCTGCACTCGCCTGAGATAGGCCGCCACCCAAATGTCCGAGCGCAGCCGCATCGGCCTATCGCTCGGAAGCCGCGACGGCGGCTGTCAGATGCATAAGCAGGCGCGGCGTGAAGTCCGTGGAGAGCGGCAGCGAATGGGCGCGCTCGAAGTCGCGCAAGGCCGACAGGGTCGCCGCGTTCGGAACGCCGTCGGCCTTGAGGACATAACCGAGCTTGATCAGCGCGTTCTGCGCCGTCAGCACCGACCTTTGTGTTTCCTTGACGGAATCCTCGCGCAACATCTGGCCAATCGCGTCGACGCCGCGTGGGCCCGCCGTGAGGCCGACGCCCAGATCGGCCGGGCGCGGCGGCGGCAGCGTGACGAGGCTCGTCGCATCGACCGGCCGCGCCGCTTGGGGCGAGGGCGCAGCAGCGGGCGTCGCGGCGGCGGCCGGCGCGGCGGCGGCGGGCGGACGGACGGCGAAGAACGGCGCGGGATGGCGCTCATGCTGCAGGGTGAGGGCGTTGATCGCGATGCCGGTCAGCACCGCCGCCAACGCGGCGCCGGCGTATCCGCGCGCCGGCAACGCCCGGAGGCGTCGAAACGTCGCCGCGACCCGGCCGGAGCGCCTTTCGGGCGGCGCCGAACGCGCCGGCGCAGAGAGAACCGAATCGTGGCGCGTGCGCGCTAACGCCTCAGGCAATCTTTTTCTCCGGGTTCGCCACGGCCATGCGGGGCGCGCCGCGATGGCCAAAGTTGGACGCCGTCTCCAGGCGCGCCGGCGCGGCGCGGCCGGGCTTCTCGTCGGCGCGGCAAACCAGGGGCAGCCGCGCGGTCACGCGCGTGCCGGCGCCGGGCACGCTTTCGAGCCGCAAGGCGCCGCCGTGCAGTCCGACCAGGCCGCGCACCAGCGACAGCCCCAATCCCGCGCCCTCAAATCCGCGGTCGTAATCGCCGCGAACCTGAAAGAACGGATCGCCGAGCTGCGGCAGGCACTCGGCGGGAATGCCTATGCCCGTGTCCGTGACGTAAATCTCCAACGCGTCCCCCGCGACCTCGGCGCCGACGATCACTCGGCCGCCCGGCTCGGTAAACTTCACCGCGTTCGACAGGAGATTAAGAAGAATCTGGCGGCAAGCGCGCTTGTCGGCGACCAATTCGCCGGGGCCGTTCCTCGGCGCCACGACGAGTTCGACCCTGCCGGCTTCGGCCTTGAGCTGAAGCATGGCGCAGCAATCGGCGATCAGCGGCGCGATGTCGAAGGGTTCGGGCAGGATTCGAAATTTGCCCGCCGCGATTTTTGACGTGTCGAGGATCAGGTTGACCATCGAAAGAAGGTGTTCGGCCGAGCCATGGATGATTTTGGCGTATTCGCGCTGCTTGGCGGCGTCGCGCGGCGCCAGCTCGGGATCGCCGAGCATCTCCGAGAAGCCGAGAATCGCGTTGAGCGGCGTGCGCAATTCATGGCTCACGTTGGCCAGGAGGCGATCCTTCCAGGAATTGGCGAGTTCGGCCTCGACGCGCGCCGCCTCGAGCCGCTGCGCGACGGTCTTGGCGTCGGTGACGTTGCGCACGACGGACATCACGGCGGCGCCGTCGCCATGCCGACGGCCGCGCGGATCGGGGCTGAATCGATGAAAGCGGATCTCCGCCCAGGCGAAACGGGTTTCCTCGCCCCCGGCGGCGGCGCCCGCCGCCTCCCCCATGCGAATCCTGACCGTGGCGGTCATCGTCTCATCGCATCGCGCCGCCGCGTCGATGGTGTGCAGGAAGGCGGGACGGTCGGCGACATGGATCCGGTTGAGCATGCCTCGGCCGAGCAAGCTCTCGGTGGGCAGGCCGAACAAGGCTGGCGCGTCTCCGCTCGCCGAGATCACGCCGCCGCCGGCCTCGTGCCGCAGAACCAGATCGCCGATCGCGTTCGAGAGAACCTGATAACGTTTGGCGTTGGCGACCTCGACCCCCCGCCGCGCCTCGCGGATCCTGCGCTCCCCCAGCAGGTGCAACGCCGCATAAGCGGCGGTCGGCCCGACGAGCGCCGCGACCCCGGCCGCGCCGATCGCCGACGCGCCGCCGATCATTCCGGCGCTTTGCGCGCATGCCAGGCCGAGCAGGAGGGCGATCGCCAGAAGGCTTGCGAACCTGAGCATCGACGGCGAGCCGGAGATCGCCGCTTCAAGCGGAAGCAGCATCAGCCAGCCCAAGCTCAACTGGGGCGACAATCCCGCCCCGACGGTGACGATGAGCGCCAGCACGATCAACCCGAACAGCGAAATGAGCTGCGCTTCGATCAAGTCTCCGGTGCGGGAGAGATGGGCGATGGCGGCCAACGGCAAGAGCAGCCAGGCGAAGGCGCCGAACTGCCACATTGGGCTCGCGCCCGCCAGAGCGAGATAGCGCGGAACGAAGACGGCGACGAAAACGAGGGTCGCCAGGCGCGCGAATATGAACAGCTCATGGCGCGCAGGCTCGACCTCGGAGGCGCCGGCGGGATGGACGACCTCCTCGATGCGCCGCCGCGCGATGGGAACAGGGGACACGAAACTGGGGCTCCGCGAGGTTTGGGTCCGATCGACCGCCGGCAGACGTTCCCAGTTCGCCCTTAAATCCGCCCTAAGACCGGCCGCGGCCGCCTCGGCCGAGACTGCTTTGAGGGCCGCGCGCGGCAATTGCCTGCCGTCATGGTTGACAAAGCGTTGCCGCGCCGCGCCATACCGTTGCCAGAAGGTTAATCCTCGGGGTCGAATGCGTCGCGTTCCCGGCACGAGGGATCAATCCGGACGCGCTATGGTCGAACTCGCCGGCGCTTTGCCCGGCGACGCTCGTCGATCCGAAGCACGACCATGGGGTTTTTCTTACGATCCGCCTTTTGGCTTGGCCTGGTCTTCCACGCGATGCCGTGGGGCGAGGCCCGACTGGCCGACGTCGTTCCCACCGCGCGAGAGGCGATCGCCGCCGGTCTGGCGACGCAGAGCCGCGACGGAGGCGAGGCCGCGACGGTCGCGGGCGCAATCCTGCGCGCGACGTTCGAATCGCGGCCGGCGATCGCGGGCAAGGCGGCGGCGCGCTTCGACCGCTCGCTCAAGACGGCGCGCGCCTCGGTCGATACGCTCTCCCCCGCCGATCGCGTGCCGCCGTGGCGCGGCGCGGGCCTGCGCCCGACCCTTTGAGGGGCGTCCCGTGGCCCAACTGGCCCTCGGCGGGCGAATAGGGGTATAAGCGCGGCGACCCCCTTTGCCGCGAGCGCGCCGCTGACCACGATCGAAACCATCCGAACCGATTTCGCCTTTCTCGAGGATTGGGAGGACCGGTACCGCTACGTCATCGAGCTCGGCCGCACGCTCGAGCCGCTGAGCGAGGGCGCGCGCAACGACGCCAACAAGGTTCGCGGCTGCGTCAGTCAGGTTTGGCTCGAACGCGAGGCCCGCCGGAACGCCGCCGGCGAGACGATCCTGCACTTTCGCGGCGACAGCGACTCGCATTTGGTGCGCGGGCTTGTGGCGATCGCGATCGCGCTGTACTCGGACCATACGCCCGCCGAGATCCTCGCCACCGACGCCTTGGCGACATTCCGCGAGCTCGGCCTCGAACAGCACCTGACGCCGCAGCGCTCCAACGGCGTGCGCGCGATGATCGAGCGCATGCGCGGCGACGCTTTCGCCCCCGCCTGAAGCGCGCCGCGCGGTCCGGTCTCGCCGCCGCGTCCCGCCGACGTCGCCGCAACGAAAATCGGCCGCGCGCCGAGGCTGCGCACGGGTGACTCGCGGCGCGATTTACATTAGGATTGGAAACGTTCGAATTTGTGCGACCGGTATCGGGCGCGGTTGCCCAGTCCAGCGGCTCGCAGTTACGGCTGTTCGGTGTAGATCAGAAAGGGAGGCGAACATGGTAGGTTCGATTTCGCGGCGGGCCGTTCTTGTCTTGGCCGGCCTCGCGGGCGCCCTGTGGGTCGGCCTGGCGGCGGCGGCGCCGATGACGTTCAGCGTGCCGCTTTCGGGCGCCGAGCAGGTCCCTCCGGTGCAAACCGCCGGCAAGGGAACCGCCGAGCTGACTTATGACCCGGACACGCGGACGATCAGCTGGAACGTCAGCTTCAGCGACCTGTCCGGCCCGGCCACGATGGCCCATTTCCACGGCCCGGCGGCGGCGGGCAAGAACGCCCCGCCGGTGATCTGGCTCAGCACCAAAGGCGCGGCGGCGGCAAGCCCGCTCAAGGGATCGGCGACGCTGACGCCCGACCAGGCCAAGGACTTTTTGGCCGGCCAGTGGTACATCAACGTTCACACGGCCGACAATCCGGCCGGGGAAATTCGCGGTCAGGTGATTCCGCCAAAAGGCTGACCGCCGTTCACAGGAATGTGACGAGCGCGGCGGCGATCGCGACCGCGCCGCAGAGCGTCAGCGCGGCGCGCGCCAGCGTCGCGATGCGCGGTCGCGGCGTCGTCGCGGGGAGCGACTTGCGGCCGGTGATCATCGGCGTCAGCAGATTCTGGCCCTTTGCGACGGCGTAAGTCGCAATCGCGGCGATGTGAAGCGCCGCCGCGGCGAGAAGAACATTCCACAGCGTCGAATGCGCCGCGTCGATGCCGTTGGCGAGGCGCGCGGGGACGTAGGGGGTGAGCGGGCCGACGTCGGCGACGTCGTTGAGCGCATAGAGCCCGGTCAGGGTTTCGCCCAGGAGCAGCGCCAACAACGCGAGCACCATCCAGCCGCCGGCCGGATTATGTCCGACCTGCCGGTCCGGCTCACGCCGCAGCATCGCCTTGAGATGGACGAGCGCCTCGCCCGGCGGCGCGAGAAAGCTGGAAAACCGGGCCGTCTGGCTGCCGAGGAAGCCCCAGAACAGACGGAACGCCACGAGCGCGAGCACCGCTTCGCCCGCCCTCGCGTGCCAGTCCATCCAATTCAGTCTTTCGGTCGCGTAGGCCGCCGCGACCAGCGCGACGACGAGCCAATGGAAGATCCGGGTCGGCGCGTCCCACGCAATCGGCGCCATGCCCGATGGCTTCCCAAGCCATGGCGCGGGTCTCGCCGGGATCCAGCGCGTTGTTCACCGGGGCCCAGTTCACCGAGCCCGGCTGCGTCTCCATCACCCAGAAATTGCGGCGCTTCCAGCCGCGCACCAGGTCGTGCGTGGCACCGTTGCGATACGGCTCCAGATGGCCCTGGCCCACGTAGTTGTCCCAGGAGATGAGGTCGAGATCGGCGGCGACTTCGGTGCGGTTGAACCGGTCGGCCCAGCCCAGGCCGCCCAGGTTGGTGGTGATGAACTGCCCCTTGCCGGCGCGGGCGCGGATGGCGTCGAGCTGGTTGCGCTGGAAGGCGCGCCACTGGCTGGTGACGAAGCGCTTGTAGTCCAGCAGCAGCGCGGGATTCTGGTGGCCCGAGCCCATGGGGATCTGGTCCCACCGGTCGTAGGTCTGGCTCCAGTAGGCGGTGGCCCAGCGCTGGTTCAACTCGTCGAGGGTTTTGTACTTGGCCTGCAACCACTCGTGGAACAGGCGGCGCGCCGAGTCGTCGAAAGAGTCGTCGGTATATTCGTTGCCGATCTGCCACCCTAGCACGTTAGGGTTGTGGCCGAAGCGCGTAGCCAGTTGATCGACGATGCGGCGCGATAAGTCGCGATATCGCGGGCTGGTGTAGGAGAATTGGCGGCGCGACCCATGCTGCGCGGGGCGCCCGT
>CAVWKL010000041.1:0-4595 GCA_963755075.1 uncultured Alphaproteobacteria bacterium | reverse complement strand
CGCCAACACGATTACGGTGACCGGGGGCAGCAATGTGATCTTCGGCGGTTCGGGGTCCGACACGATCACCGTCGAGACGCAGACGGGCGGCGCGGCGCCGACCGGCAACGTCATCGTCGGCGACAACGGCTATGCCTCGTTCACCAACGCCGTGCTGACGTTTATCGAGACGACGTACCCGACGAACGCCGGAAACAATACGATCACCGCCGGCGACGGCAACAACGTGATCTTCGGCGGCTCGGGCGCCGACGCGATCACGGTCGGCAACGGCGACAACCTCATCCTGGGCGACAACGGCGAGGCGAATTTCACTGCGGCGGGCGTTCTGACCTCCGTCGTGTCGACCGACCCCGCCAACGGCGGCGAGAACACGATCGTCGTCGGCAACAAGAACGCGCCGGCCGCCGGACAAAATATCGTGTTCGGCGGCGCGGTCGCCGACACGATCACGATCTACGGCAACGGCGACAATGTCGTCTTGGGCGACGACGGCGAGGCCGACTTCACCAACGGCTTCCTCTCCGATGTGTTCAGCACCGATGTGACGACCGGCGGCGACAACCGGATCACCATCAACGGAAACGGCGCCAACGTGGTGATCGGCGGGATCGGCGAGAATACGATCACGATCAACGGCGGCGGCAATAACGATGTCATCGGCGTCGACGGCTACGTCAGCTTCAGCGGCGGCTATGTCGCCGAGATGTACACGACCTCGCCCACCGCGATGGGCGGGGGCACGAAAGACACCGGCACCAACAACAACGACACGATCTGGGTTGGCAACGGCGCCAATGTGATCTTCGGCGGATCGGGCGCGGACACGATCACCGCCGGCAACGGCAACGATGTGATCTTCGGCGACGACGGCGAGGCGATTTTCGTCAACGGCGTCATCCAGTCGATGGAATCCACCGATCCGACGATCGGCGGCGGCAACACGATCACGGCCGGAAACGGCAATGACTTCGTCTACGGCGGCGTCGGCGCCAACTCGATCACGCTCGGCGGCGGGACCGACGAGGTCGTCGGCGGCAACGGCTCGGCGCAATTCTCGTCGACGGGAATTCTGCAAGCGATCTACAGCATCGCCCCCACGGCGACCCCCGGCGGCGCGACAGGTCCGGGCGCATCCGACAACGACGTCATCAACGTCGGCGGAGGCAACGACGCGGTGATCGGCGGCAGCGGGTCCAACAAGATCACCGCCGGCAACGGCAATGACTACATCATCGGCGCCAATGGCGAGATCCAATACACGCTGGTCGGCGGAGTGAATGTGATCAGCCGCGCCCAGAGCGCCTACGGGCTCTCCTTCGGCGCCAATACGATCATGGCGGGCAACGGCGTCGACTCGATCATCGGCGGCTCCGGCGCCAACACGATCACCGCCGGCAACGGGCGCGACGACATCATTCTCGGCCATGACGGCGAAATCGTTCAGGCCTTCAATGCGGCCGGCGGCTTGCTGTTGAACGCCGACGGCGACGACCATCGCGACATCGTGCTCGAGGAAATCGGCACGATCACGGGGCTCGTGGCGCTCGACAGCCTGAGCGACGCCGCCAGTTCGATGCTCGCCTCCTCGTCCAATGCGGCGGCGTTGGTCACCGCCAATCTGGTCCTTTTGGCCGGCGCCTTTAACGCCGACGGCAGCCCATTGATCTTGCCGGCGGCGGCGGGCAGCCGCGCGGCGGCCGCCTGGGAGGCCGACGCGATTCTTCTGAGCCTTGCCGCGGCCGCCAACGACACGATCACCGTCGGCAGCGGCAACAACGCCGTCGTCATCGGGGAGGAAGGCAACAACACGATCACGGCGCAGGGCGGCAACGACATCCTGTTCGGCAATTGGGCGTCGAACACCGAGCCCTTCGTTTCCGACATCCCCTCGATCGTCAACGCCATCGTCGTCGCGGCGTCGAACGTCGCGCAAATCGTCATCCCCGTGGGCGGTCAGATCGTCGTGCCCTCGGTCAATTTGGAGCCCTCCGCCCTGACCGACAGCGCGCCGCAGCTCGCCATGGCGCCGCCCGGCTTCGGCACGCTGGGCGCCTTGGCCGGGGGCGGCAACCTCGCCTTGGCCGGATCGGGCAGCCCGTATCTCACCGTCTACGCCTCCGTTGTGCCCAGCGTGATGAACGGCTCTCCGGCCTTGCCGGGCTCCAACACCATCAACGGCGGAAACGGCAACGACATCATCTTCGGCAATTTCGGCCAGCTCGGCGCGCTGCCGACGACCGGCATCGCGGATATCGACGCGCAGCTGCAAGGCCTCTCGGTCACCATGCTCGGCCTGCTCACCGAATATTCGGCGCTGGCGACGGCGCAGGATACGCTCGCGGTCGCGCAGGGGCTGTTCCAGCCCTTCACCGTGATTTCGGCGGAGAACAACGTCATCACCCTGGGCAGCGGCAACGACACGGTGTTCGCCAACGCCGGCGACTACTACGTGCCGGGCGTCGCCTTCGCGCAAATGAGCACGAGCGCGCTGACCTCGAGCGCGACGGCGCTGGACACGTACCTGCTGGACATGCAGGAGGTCTTCGCCGACATGTCCTTCGTCGTCCACGAGGCGGGCCAGCAGGTCATCGCCAGCTTTGCCGCCAAGGAGAATTTCTCTGGCGTCTTCAACGCCAAGGCGGCGTTGCGGCCGGCCGAATTCGACCTCAATCTCGACAACGACACGATCACGGTCACAGGCGCCGGCAGCGACCTGATCATCGGCAACGACGGCTTCGTCATCATGCCGGGCGTCGGGACGATGAACACGAATTGGGCGACCGGCGTTTCGAGCACGGCGCTCGCCGCGCTCAACACCCAGCTCAATACGCTGCAGAACGCGTTCGGCGCCGCGCTGAAGGCGCAACTGACCGCCGACCATCCGTTCACCGCCAGCGACAGCGCCGCCGCCCAATTCCTGTTCAACGGCGGCTATGGCGTCGAGCTCGATATCGGCAACGCGACGATCAACGGCGGCGGCGGAAACAGCGTCCTCATCGGCGGCGACGCGCTCGTTCTCGATCCGGTCGTCGCGCCAGGCTCGAGCGGCTCGGCCAACTCGACCGCCCTGCAGGCCGAGATGGATACGGTGATCGACCGCCTGTTCCTCGGAGCCTCCTCGGTGGCCGCCGCAACCGCGGCCTCGTGGGGGGTCACGGCGACCCTCGCCGCAAGCAAGGCGACCGATTGGTCGAGCGCCGGCGGGTACGTGTTCAACGGCGGGGCGAGCAGCATCAAGATCGACAGCGACGCCATCAACACCGGCGCGGGGAGCGACCACGTTTACGGCCAACTGGCGGTCCTCTTGCCGCAACTCAGCGCCTCGTCGGGAGTGGTCACTTCGTTCTTCGCCTATGCGTCGGGCGAGCCCGGCGGGACGTCCACCGCCAACTTCAACTACGTCTATGGGTTCGGCCCCTTCGGCGCGCTCCAACCGTGGACCGCCGACGTCGCCAGCAGGCCGACGTTCGGGATCGACGCCGACACGATCATCGGCGGCGCCGGCAATAACGTGATTTTCGGCGAAATCGGCGACGACACGATCACGATCAAGGGCAAGGGCACAGACGAGATTTCCGGCGGGTGGGGTTTCAACACCATCACTGGCGGCGCCGGCGTCAACTATGTGGCCTTCAACCGCGCCACCGACACCTTCATCTCCGGCGGCGGAGCCAACATCGCCGAATCCGCCCTCAACGACGGCGCCGGCAGCGCGATGTTGCTGGTGAGCTGGCCGTCGTCCTCGACGCCGACGTTCGGCAGCGTCCTCGCAACCGGCATGCTCGCGGCCCCGATTGTCGACAACCAGAAGCCGACTCTCGTCGTCACGCCGCCCGTCATCTTCGAGAATACGTCTCCTCCGGCGCCGAGCGCGACCGGCGGAGGGGCCTCGTATTTCGCTGCGACGTCGATTCCCCCGCTGGACCCTGACGCCCCGACCTTGAGCCTCACCGGCGCGTCGAAGACGTCGCTCGGCGCCCTGCTCTCGGCGGCTTTGCCGGCGCCCATCATCGGCTTCGTCGCCGCGGTCCACCTTCTGCGCCATCACGGCATCCATCTCGCCGCCCATGGCGACGGGATGCGCCGCGCCGGTGCGCGTGCTGGGCGCCATCACGGCCACGTCGCCCGCCTGCAAGAGGAAGAAGCCCGCGGAGGCGGCCCGTCCACCGCTCGGCGTCACATATGTGGCCACGGGGACGGGCGATGCGAGCATCTCTTCGATAGTCTTCTCCATGGCGTCCATCAGGCCACCGGGCGTGTTGAGGCGCACCAGAAGGAGTGATGCGTTCTGCTGTTTGGCTTGTGCGATGGCTGAGGCGACGATTTCGACGGTGATGGGATGCACCACGCCATCCACGTCCACCGCGATGATCTTCGGTCGTCCATCCGGCGGTGCCGCGGAGGCTGCCTGCGCGGTAAGCGCAAGCACAATCCCGAGACTCGCTGCGCCTCGCAATCTAACCCCTAGTATACGCTACTGAAGATACTGTGGTCTGAAACACATTTCGCGCCCGCCTTGTAATGCTACTGATAGAAAGATTTGATGTACTGAGGGCTCGCGATCGGCTAAAATAAAAGAAACAAATTCCGTC
>CAVWKL010000040.1:0-5328 GCA_963755075.1 uncultured Alphaproteobacteria bacterium | reverse complement strand
GGAGCGGGGCGCGAGAGGAATTCGAAGTCAAGGATGCGAAGCACCGCCTCCGTCGGCGGCCCCATAGCCCGTTCGCAAGAACGGGCTATGGGGCCGTCCTTGAGTTCGAATTCCTCTCGCGCAGAATCGCCTCCAAGCAATCAATGGATGGCTGGCGCTGAGGCCAGCGCGAGTCTCACATCTGTCTGAAGCCGGACATGGCGGGCGGCGGCCGAGGCTCGATCCGCACGGACGTGAAGTCGCGGCGAGAAACCGCCGGCGGCCGCCCTCAGTGCCCTTCGAAGGCGATGAGGGAATGCACCGGCACGCCCAAGGCCTGCAGTTTCTGGGCGCCTCCCAGGTCCGGCAGATCGATGACGAAACAGGCGGCCACGACATCGGCGCCGAGCTTGCGCAAGAGTTTGACCGCGCCCTCCGCCGTCCCGCCGGTGGCGATGAGATCGTCGACGAGAATGACGCGCTCGCCGGGTCGGACGGCGTCCTCGTGCATCTCCATTTCGTCGAGCCCGTATTCGAGCGAATAGGCGATGGAAACGGTGACATGGGGAAGCTTGCCCTTCTTCCTGACCGGAATGAACCCGGCCGAAAGCTGATGGGCGACCGCGCCCCCGATGATGAACCCGCGCGCTTCGATCCCCGCGATCTTGTCGACCTTCGTCCCGGCCCAGGGCTGAACGAGCTCGTCGATCGCGCGGCGGAACGCCCGCGCGTCGCCGAGCAGCGTCGTGATGTCCCGAAAGAGAACGCCGGGCTTCGGGTAGTCCGGAATGGTGCGGATGGAGGCGGCGAGATCGCTCATGGCGAGGCTAGCCATAGACCACCGCCCGCGGCCTCGTCGAGCCCTTTGACGACGTTATGGGCGAGCCTGCCGCCGTAATGCAATCAACCCGCGTCCGCGAAGCGATCAAAAACCGCCGGGAAGTGCTCCGGCGAGATTTGCTGGCGGGCGGCCAGACGCGACAGTTCGAGGAGAAGCGGAATCGACTCCGGTTGGTCCATCTGTTTCAGTTCCTTGAGTTCCCTCGGCGTCAATGGCCGCCGGAGTTTCTCGCCGATCCAGTCCGCCGAGACCTCGATGTTGTAGCGCAGATAGCGGAACAACGAATGCGCGCCCAATTGGTCGCCGGAGAGATCGCCGATCTCGGAGTCGATCGTTGTCGGCGTCGGCGTTGCGCCGAACCACTGCAGCATGGTCTGCCCAAGAAAGCTGCAATCGTCGATGACCGACCGCAGGGCGTGCACCGCGAGAGCGGCGCTGAAGGCAAAACGGCCTGGCATCGCTTGGCCGGTGAGCGGAATGTGGCCGGTGCCGACCGAAGTCAGCAGCACCTTGTCCGTGCCGACCGGCCAGCGAAAGCCGTAGCCGTTGATCGTCGCCAACATGAACATCAACAGGGCGGGGTTGTTGTGGGGGCTGACGCCGCCGTCGACGAAAGTGCCGACGAGCCCCGGCGCGACCTCAAGGCGTTCCGGCGCGAAGAACGTCGGCGCGGCCGTGCTGGCGCGCAGCAGCCGGTCGAGCCGCAGGTCCTTGTTGGGGGTCGAACTCTCGCGGCGGAGCGGCGGATCGAAGTACGGACCGCGCGGATTGTTATGGAACACCCAGACGCTTCCGGTGTCGATGCGCTTGGCGACGATCGCCAGGCCGGTGCGCAGCTTGGCGGAGCCGAGCGTCTCGTGGCCGACCTGGCGGTGAATCTCGGCGTAGAGCGGCGCGCGGCGAAACTTCGGGAACAGCACGCCGCCATGAAAGCGCCAACCGCGGAACGCCGCGTGCGAAAGCGAAAGATAGACCGCGATGAGGGCCTCGACGGACATGCCGAGCGAAAGCCCGGTAGCGAGGATCGCGCCGGTCGAGGTGCCGCCGATCAGATCGAAATAGTCGGCGAGAACCGTGGCGCGCCCGGCGCGCAGCGATAAGATTTCCTCGATGCGCTCGAGAAAAGCCAGACTGACGATGCCGCGAACCCCGCCGCCGTCCAGAGCGAGTATGCGCTTGGGGCCGGGTGCGAACAATCGCCGGTCGCGTTCGGTCTCATGCATCGGCGTCGGGCCTTTCGCTGTGAGCGGAGCGGCTTGGAGCGTTATGGCGCCGGCGGATCAGGGCGCGGCGGATCGCCTTCGCAGATCGGATCGAGGTTCGTCAGGCCGTAGTCGCGCGCGATGTCGGTGAGGTCGTGATCGGGCAGCCAGGCGCAGGCGATGTGGAAGACGTCGCCCTTTGGGATAGAGGAGACGTCCCAAATTCGGGCGGTCCCGTCGTAAGAGGCGGTGACGACGCGCCTCCCGTCCGGCGAGAACGCGGCGCTGTTGACGGCTTTGTCGTGGCCGCGCAGCACGATGATCGGCGCGCCCGTCGCCGCATCCCAAAGCCTCGCGGTCTTGTCCTCGGAGGCCGTGACGAGGCGCATTCCGTCCGGCGAGAAGGCGGCGTCGCGAACCACATCGTCGTGGCCGCGCAACACGGCGACAAACACCGGCGGAGCGGAACCGCCGAGGCCGGGGATTTCCTCGCCCGTCGCCGCATCCCAGACCCGCGCGGTATGGTCCCAGGAGGCGGTGACGACGCGCGTCCCGTCCGGCGAGAACGCGGCGCTCCAAAGCACATGGCGGCCGCCGCCCAGCTCGGCGATTTCCTGCCCCGTCGCCGCGTCCCACACCCGCGCGGCCGTCAAGGAGGAGGCGGTGACGATGCGCGTCCCGTCCGCAGAGAACGCGGCGCTCAAGAGCGAACCGTCGCGGCCGCGCAGCACGGCGATCGGCGCGCCCGTCGCCCCATTCCACAGCCGCGCGGTTCCGTCGCGCGAGGCGGTGACGACCCGCGTCCCGTCCGGCGAGAACGCGGCGCTCGAAACGAAACCGTCGTGGCCGCTGAGCACGGCGATCTCCTTGCCCGTCGCCGCCTCCCACAGCCGCGCCGTCTTGTCATTGGAGGCGGTGACGACGCGCGTCCCGTCCGGCGAGAAGGCGGCGCTGTTGACCGCATCCTCATGGCCGCCCAGGACGACCGTCGGCCTGCCCGTCGCCCAATCCCAGAATCCGCGCGGTCCGATCCTCGGAGGCCGTGACGACGCGTGTTCCGTCCGGCGAGAAGACGGCGTCGAGCACCGCCGCCGCATGGCCGCTGAGGGCGGCAACTTCCCTGCCCGTCGCCACATCCCACAGCCTCGCGGTCTTGTCGTCGGAGGCGGTGACGACGCGCGCGCCGTCCGGCGAGAAGGCGGCGCTCCAAACGATGGCCTCGTGACCGCGCAAGACGGCGATGTCCTTGCCGGTCGCATCCCAAAGCCTCGCGGTCTTGTCGTCAGAGGCGGTGAGGATGCGCGTCCCCTCCGGCGAGAAGGCGGCGCCCGTGACGAAACCGTCGTGACCGCGCAGATCGGCGATCGGCGCGCCTGTCGCCGCATTCCACAGCCGCGCCGTCTTGTCCTCGGAGGCGGTGACGACGCGCGTCCCGTCCGGCGAGAACGCGGCGCTCAAAACCTTGTCTTTGTGGCCGCGCAGGACGAAAGATTGCACGCCCGTCGCGGCGTCCCACAGCCGGGCGGTCGCGTCGCTGGAGGCGGTGACGAGGCGCGTCCCGTCCGGCGAGAAGGCGGCGCCATTGACCCAACTCTCGTGGCCGCTGAGGACGGCGATTTCCGTGCCGGTCGCCGCGTCCCACAGCCGCGCGGTCTTGTCCTCGGAGGCGGTGACGACCCGCGTCCCATCCGGCGAGAAGGCGGCGCTCAAAACGATCGCCTCATGGCCGCGCAGCACGGCGATCGGCGCGCCGGTCGCCGCATCCCATAGCCGCGCCGTCTTGTCCCAGGAGGCGGTGACGACGCGCCTCCCGTCCGGCGAGAAGGCGGCGCTCCACACGGTAGCGTCATGGCCGCTGAGCACGGCGATCGGCGCGCCCGTCGCCGCATCCCACAGCCGCGCGGTCTTGTCGAAGGAGACGGTGACGACGCGCGTCCCATCCGGCGAGAAGGCGGCGCCATTGACCCAATTCTCGTGGCCGCTGAGGACGGCGATTTCCTTGCCCGTCGCCCCATCCCACAGCCGCGCGGTCTTGTCGAAGGAGGCGGTGACGACCCGCCTCCCGTCCGGCGAGAAGGCGGCGCTGGAAACCTTGTCGTCATGGCCGCGCAAAATCGCTCGCTCCCGCAACTCCGGCACGGCGGCGCCAAGCGCGCCCATCGCCACGCCGAGCTTAGGGCTCAGGTCCGCCAGGCGCCTCGGCCATGCCGAGAGCGCCAGCTTGGCCGCGCGCGCCGGATTCGCCCCCAACGCCGCGCTCGACAGGGCGGCGAGCGCCGCAACCTGGTTCCGCCGCGCTTCGGACTCGCGCTCGACCGCCACCGTCTTCGCCGCATCGGCGGCGTCGCGCTGCAGCTCGGCCTCGCGCGTCTGATCGACCGCGATCGCCTTTTCGCGCCACGCATAGAAACCGAATCCAGCGGCGACGACCGCGAGCGCGAGCGCCGCGACGAGGCCAACTCGCGTGCGGCTCGCGACGCGCTGCTTGGCCGCCGCGATCGCCTCTGCGTCCGCGAGCTTCCTCGCCTGCTCCTCCTCGCGCTCGCGCCGCCGCGCCTCCGCCTCCGCCTGCGCGGCGTCTTCCTTGGCGCGGCAGTCCGCGAGATAGGCGCGGTCCCCCGCACCCAGTTTCGCCGCGATGTCCGGGCGCGCGTCCAACCCCAGCGCTTCCGCAAGCCGCTGTCCCTGATGGGCGAGCCACGCCTCGGCCCGCCCGTTCGCCTCCCAATCGCGCGACGCCCTTTGCACGCCCTCCAGCGTCGCCAGCAGCCCAAAATCCTCGGCGAGCCACCCCTGCAACAGGCCCCATTGCCGCA
The DNA here is from genome assembly GCA_963755075.1 of uncultured Alphaproteobacteria bacterium. Taxonomy (GTDB): domain Bacteria; phylum Pseudomonadota; class Alphaproteobacteria; order Rhizobiales; family Beijerinckiaceae; genus Roseiarcus. The sequence continues at coordinate 490 of CAVWKL010000040.1, read as the reverse complement.
GCAGCGCCTCGTGCGCCGGCTAACGCCATGGTGCTCGAGACCTCGCGCCCGGACGATCCTTTGAGCGACTCCTTCAGGTAATCGAGCGGCGGCGCTTCGATCTTGCCGGCCCTGGCGGAGCGGCTCGGCATGTATCCACCCAGCCGGCGCCGCTGCTCGTGCAGGTAGGCCATTTCCGGGCTGTCCGAGGGCGGCCGGAAGAATTCGGCATGGCGGGCGGCCTCTTCCGGAATGTGGATCTCGAAGCGCGACCGGAAATGCTCGAGCTCCTGCTCGTTGAGCTTCTTCTGCTGATGGGTGATGTTGCGGCCCTCGCCCTCGCCCAGCCCGTAGCCTTTGATGGTATGGGCCAGGATGACGGTGGGGCGGTCCTTGGTTTCCACGGCCGTCTTGTAGGCGTTGTAGACCTTGCGCGGATCGTGGCCGCCGCGGCGCAGTTTCATCAGTTCGTCGTCGCTGAGGTGCGCCACCAGGTCGAGCAGTTCGGGGT
>CAVWKL010000039.1:0-17184 GCA_963755075.1 uncultured Alphaproteobacteria bacterium | reverse complement strand
CCGGCGGGCTCGATCCGCCCATCGAGCCCGGCGGGGCGCTATCTCATCGAGCATCAGGTGCGCCCGGCCGATTTCAACCAGTACGGCACGCGGCGCGGCAATCACGAAGTGATGATGCGCGGAACCTTCGCCAACATCCGCATCAAGAACCAGATGGTGAAGGACGCGGCGGGCGCCGTCGTCGAGGGCGGGCTCACCATCCATTACCCCTCGGGCGAGCGGATGGCGATCTACGAGGCGGCGATGCGTTACCAGAGCGAGGGCGCGCCGCTCATCGTCTTCGCCGGACGCGAATACGGGACGGGATCTTCGCGCGACTGGGCCGCCAAGGGCACGAAGCTGCTCGGCGTGCGCGCGGTGATCGCGCAGAGCTTCGAGCGCATCCACCGCTCCAATCTCGTCGGCATGGGGGTGCTGCCGCTCGTCTTCGAGGAGGGGACGAGTTGGGTCTCGCTCGGCCTCAAGGGCGACGAGACCGTCGCGATCCGCGGCCTCGGCGCCGAATTGAAGCCGCGCCAGACGCTGGAGGCCGAGATCACGTCGGCGGCGGGCGAGATCATCCGCGCGCCGCTGATCTGCCGCATCGATACGCTCGACGAGCTGGAATATTTCCGCGCCGGCGGCATCTTGGCCTACGTGCTGCGGCAACTGGCGGCTTGAGGGGGCTCGGCGGCAGCGGAGCGGCGCCGATTTGGCGCCGAATCAGGAGGCGAGCCGCCTCGTCCTGGCGACGATGAAACGCTCGAGGTCTTCCCCCGGCATCGGCCGCGCGAAGGCGTAGCCCTGCAGGATGTCGCAGCCGAGCTCGCGAAGCAGCCGCGCGTGCTCCATGGTTTCGACGCCCTCGGCGACGATTTCGATATCGAGCGATCGGCCGATCTCGACGATCGATCGCACGAGGCGACGCTGCGAATCCGAGTTCACGATGGGCGTGACGAGTTGCCGGTCGATCTTCAGGCGGCGAGGCTTGAGCTTGGTGAGACTGACGATCGAGGCGTAGCCGGTGCCGAAGTCGTCGATCTCGATGTCGATCCCCAGCGCCTTGATCTGATCGATGGTCCGCGAGAAGCGATCGTCGCGATCGTCGAGATATATCGTTTCCACCAGTTCGAAGGAGAGCGCCCCCGGCTCGACGTGCAGATCGTGCAGAGCCTGCAACAGGCCGTCGTCGTGCAGCCGCCGCAACGAGACGTTGACCGAGAAGCGCGGCACGCGAAGGCCGAGACGCGTCCAGTGACGGAACTGCGCCAGCCCCTGCTCGAGGATGGCGCGGTCGATGGCGTCGATGACCGCCAATTCCTCGGCAATCGGAATGAACGCGTTCGGCATCACCACGCCGCGCGTCGGATGACGCCAGCGCGCGAGCGCTTCCACGCCCACGAGTTCGTAAGTCCGCGCGTCGAATTGCGGCTGGTAGAAGGGAACGAATTCGCCGCGCTCCAGCCCGCGCACGATGTCGTCGGCGGTCCGCTTGGCGTTGACGATTTCGGCCTGCAGCGCGGCGGTGTAGAACTCGAAGCGATTGCGGCCCAAGCTCTTGGCGCGGTAGAGCGCCAGGTCGGCGTCGACGAGCAGTCGCTGGCGATCGACCGCGGCGCCGAACGCGCCGGCGATGCCGATGCTCATGCCCAGTCGGCACTCGTGGCCCTCGAACGGGACCGGGACGCGCGCGCTCGCGATGATTCGGCTCGCGAGCTCGTCGAAGCCCGCCATGCCGGCGTCGGCGTTGCAGACGACGACGAACTCGTCGCCGCCCGTTCGGGCGACGAAGTCGCCGTCGCGCAGGTTTCGGCGGACCGTCTCGGCGATGTGGATCAGCATCGCGTCTCCGGCCGAATGACCGAGCGTGTCGTTGATCTGTTTGAATCCGTCGAGATCGATGTGCAGGAGCACGACGCCGCCGCCCGAAGCCGCGCAGCGCGCCGCGTGCTCCTCCAGCGCGCGCTCCAGGAACATCCGGTTCGGGAGCCGCGTCAGGAAGTCGTGCAGGGAATTGTATTCGATGCGCGCGCGCGCTGCTTCCAGTTCGGCGTTGCGCGCCTCGGTCAGGGCCTTGGAGCGCGTCAGATCGTCGGTCAGCGCCACGTCGGAGGTCGCGTCCCAATTGACGCCGACGATTTGCGAGCCCGAGTCGGGCGAGACGTAGACCTTGCCGATGGCGCGGACGACCCGCGTTCGCCCGTCGCCGAGGTTGAGCCGGTACTGGGATTCATAACGGCCGACTTTGCACGCCGCCTCGAACTCCGCGACGGCGCGCTCGACGTCGGCTTCGTCGATTCGGTCGCGCCAGTGCCGGCGCTCGCGAACGCCGCCGTCGAGCGGGTAATTGTAGAGCTCGTTCATCCGGTCGTCCCAGACCAGCTCTTGGGTGTCGATGTTGAAGTCCCACACGCCGACCTTCGAGGCGTCGAGAGCGAGTTCGAGGCGGCGCGACAGGCGCTCGAGCTCTTTCTCGCGGTCGCGCAAGCTCAGGAAGTGGTCGCGCCGCTCCTCGATCAACCGACCGGCGAGCCAGGCGGGGATGACGATCATCAGGCCGGCGGCGAGGATTCCCAGCCGCAGATACCAGCGGTTCGACGGCGCGGCGTCCCAGCCGCCCTTGGGCGTGGCGGCGATCCGCCACGACCCCGAGGGCACGTTCACGTCGGTGACGACGGGGGCGTCGGCGACGACTTGCGGCGGACCGAAAAAGCGGGCGCCGTCCGTGCCGATGATCGCGACGTCGATCGGCAGATCGCGTCCGGTAAGGCCGCTGTCGCGGAACAGGGCGTCGATGTCGATAACCTCGGAAACGATGCCCCAAAAGGTCGTATCGTCGCCGAATCCTCCGCTGAACACGGGAAAGCGGACGATGAAGGCTTTGCCCCCCTGGACGAGATCGAGCGGACCCGCCATCACGACGTCGCCGGTGTCGCGGGCGCGCAACGCGGCCTCGCGCTGCTTCGCGTTCTTGCGATAGTCAAGCCCGATCGCCGCCTCGTTTCCGGCCAGCGGATATTCCAGGGACACGACGAGACCGGGGGCGGCGGCGACGTTCCTGATCTGCGAATGGGTCTGCAGCAGCTTGGCGCAATACTCGGCGAAGCGCGCCTGGGTGATGTTGGGCTCGATGGCGACGTCGGCGACGAGCCCGCGAACGAGCTGGATGTCGCCGTCGATGTCGCCTTCGAGCTTGGCCTGGATCAGGTTGAGCTGAGCCATGACCTCGGCGCGCGTGCGTTCGTTGGCGAGCAGGGCGTTTTGATGCTCGGCGAGCGCGCCGCAGAGGAGCGCGACGACCGCCGCGATCGCTGCCGGAATATTGGTCGGACGAAAGAGCTGTTTGCGTAAGGTTCTGCCCAGGGCCACGTCGGAATCCGTTGGAGAAAGTGGACTTTTCGATTGGCCGGGACCAACCGAAGCCAAATATTGGAGAGCGCCCCTTAAGGCATTGCTTCATGCATTGTCCGGCCCGCCGAAGACTTCTCGATGATATTAACCGCGCCTTAATTCGCTCCTCGTCGACCGCGCGCGGCGGTCTTGGCTCGACCGCCGGTCACCGGCCGGTTCGACGGGAATCGGTCGATCGGGTCTTGGCGCGAGGCCCTGCCAATTGGCTTGGCGCGCCCGGCCGAGATATGGTGCGGGCGTTGTTGGAGACGCTTGATGTCGACCGCCGCCCCCCACACGCATTTCGGCGAACGAACGGTTCCTCTCGACCAGAAGCAGGGTCTCGTCGACGACGTCTTTCGCAAAGTCGCCGACCGCTACGATCTGATGAACGATCTGATGTCCTTCGGCCTGCATCGCGTCTGGAAGGACATACTCGTCGCCAAGCTGCGCCCGCCCCGCCATCGCCCGTTTCAGCATCTCGACGTCGCCGGCGGCACCGGCGACATCGCCTTCCGCGTCGCGGCGGCAGGCGGCAAGGCGACCCGCGTGAGCGTCGTCGACGTCAACCCCGATATGTTGCGCGTCGGCGCCGAGCGGGCGCAGAAGCGACGGGAGGGCGCGCGCATCCGCTTCGTCGAGGGCAACGCCGAGGCGCTGCCGCTGCCCGAGGCGGCTTTCGACGCCTACACCATCGCCTTCGGCATCCGCAACGTTCCGCGCATGGAGCGCGCGCTCGGCGAGGCCTACCGCGTCCTCAAGCGCGGCGGGCGATTTCTCTGCCTCGAATTCTCGCGCGTCGACGTGCCGATTCTCGATTCGATCTACGCGGCCTATTCCGACGCCGCCATCCCGGCGCTCGGCAAGGCCGTGGCGGGCGACGGTCCGGCGTATCGCTATCTCGTCGAATCGATCCGCAAGTTCCCGCCGCCCGAGCGGTTCGCCGACATGATCGGCGAGGCGGGGTTTTCGCGGGTTGAATTCAACCGGCTGACCGCCGGCGTCGTCGCCATCCATTCGGGCTGGAAGCTCTGAACGTGTCGACTCTGGCCGCCATCGGACACGTTTCGCGTCTGGCGCGCGCCGGCTTCGCGCTGGCGCGCGGCGGCGCCTTTGTCGGGGTCGATCCGCTGACGCTGCCGCCGCTCGCCCGGGCGCCGCTGGCGCTGGCCAATCTGATGGCGCCGCGCGGCGCGCGCGGTCTTGGCGGCCTCGCCGCCGCCATCGACCGGCTCGGGCCGTCCTACGTCAAACTCGGACAGTTTCTCGCCACGCGCCCCGACATCGTCGGCGCCAAGGTGGCGATGGAACTGGAAAAGCTGCAGGATCGCATGGCGCCTGCCGACCGCGCCGTCGCGGTGGCGACGGTCGAGGCGGCGTTCGGTTCGAAGATCGGCGACGTGTTCGTCGAATTCGGCGACGCGGTGGCCGCCGCTTCGATCGCCCAGGTGCATCGCGCCCGCGTGCGAACCGACGAAGGCGAGCGCGACGTCGCGGTCAAGCTGTTGCGGCCCGGCGTCGAGCGGCGCTTCGCCCGCGATCTGTCGGACATGTTCTTCGCCGCCCGAAAGGCCGAAAGCTTCGAGCCGAGGCTGCGTCGCCTGCGCCTGGTGGACGTCGTCGACGCGCTGGCGCGCAGCATGCGGATGGAGATGGACTTTCGCCTCGAAGCGGCGGCGGCGTCGGAATTCGCGGAAAACCTCATCCGGGATCCCGAATTCCGCGCCCCCGAGGTCGATTGGGACCGCACGACGCGCGAAGTCATGACCATGGAGTGGATCGATGGGACGCCGCTGAGCGACGCGGCGGGCCTCGCCGAGCGCGGCCTCGACGCGCCCAAGCTCGGGCGGACGCTGGTCCAGTCCTTTCTGCGCCACGCCTTGCACGAAGGCTTCTTTCACGCCGACATGCATCAGGGCAATTTCTTCGTCGACGCCGAGGGGCGCATCGTCGCCGTCGACTTCGGCATCATGGGCCGCCTCGGCCGCAAGGAGCGCCGGTTCCTGGCCGAGATTCTCTATGGCTTCATCCGCCGCGATTATCTTCGCGTCGCCGAGGTGCATTTCGAGGCGGGCTACGTGCCGTCGATCTATCGCGTGGAGGACTTCGCCCAGGCCGTTCGCGCGGTCGGCGAGCCCATCCACGCCCGCACCGCCGACAAGATATCGATGGCCAAATTGCTGACCCTGCTGTTCGAGATCACCGCGCTGTTCGAGATGAAGACGCGCATCGAACTCGTCATGTTGCAAAAGACCATGGTCGTGGTTGAAGGCGTCGCGCGCAAGCTCGACCCGCATCTCGACATGTGGGCGACCGCGGAGCCGGTCGTCGGCGGCTGGATCGCCGAAAACCTCGGGCCCCGCGGGCGGATCGAAGACCTCGGTCGAACCGTCTCGCAATTCGTCAAGCTCGCCGCGGACGCGCCGCCTCGTCTGGAGCGTCTTTCCCGCCTCATCGAGCGCGAAGCCGAGACCGCGCCCGCCGAGCCGCCGAGCGCGCCCGCCGGCGGACGACGGCCCGCCACGGTCGGCCCGGCGCTGTGGGTCATCGCGGCGGCGCTCGTCTGGATCGCGCTGCACTGGCGATAAGCGGCGCCAAGACGGAAATATTTATGCCGGCTAGCGCGATCGACCGCCGCTTGGACGTTGCAGGACTGTTGTTATTGTGACTCTATGTCGCCAACTTCGTTGCCAACTTCGCCGCGCGAGTCCGAGCGGGCCATCGGCGCGCGGCCCCGTCACGATATAGGCGATCATGACCGCAAAACCTCTGTCGGGCGCCCGCATTCTGCTGATTGTCGGGGGCGGCGTCGCCGCCTACAAGTCGCTCGAACTCATCCGCCGGCTGCGCCAACGCGGCGCCGTCGTGCGCGTCATCATGACGGAGGCGGCCAAGCAATTCATCGCGCCTCTCTCAGCCGCCGCGCTCAGCGGCCACGCGGTGCGCTCCGACATGTTCAGCCTGATTGACGAGGCCGAGATGGGCCACATCGAACTGTCGCGCGAGGCCGATCTCGTCGTGGTCGCGCCGGCGACCGCCGACCTCATGGCGCGCATGGCGCACGGCCTCGCCAACGATCTCGCCTCGACGACGCTTCTGGCCACCGACAAACGCGTGCTCGCCGCGCCGGCGATGAACGTTCGCATGTGGCTGCATCCCGCCACCCGGCGCAACGTCGCCGCGCTGCGCGCCGACGGCGTGGCTTTCGTCGGCCCGGACGACGGCGAGATGGCGTGCGGCGAATTCGGGCCGGGCCGCATGGCGGAACCCTTGGCGATCGTCGCGGCGATCGAGCGCGCGCTCGAGGCGCCGACGGCGATCCCGCTGCCGCCCGGCGTGGCGCGCCGCGAGGGCGCGCTTGCGGGCAAGCGCGTGGTGGTGACGTCGGGCCCGACCTACGAGCCGATCGATCCGGTCCGTTTCCTCGGCAATCGCTCCTCCGGGCTCCAGGGACATGCGATCGCCGAGGCCGCCTGCGCCGCCGGCGCCGAGGTGACGTTGATCAGCGGCCCCGTCGGCCTCGCCGATCCCGGCGGCGTCGAGGTCGTCCGCGTCGAGACGGCGCGCGAGATGCACGCGGCCGCTTTGGCCGCTTTGCCGGCGGACGTCTTCGTCGCCGCCGCCGCCGTCGCGGATTGGCGCGTCGACTCCGTCGGCGCCCAGAAGCTGAAAAAAGGCGCCGGCGGCGCGCCGGTTCTGTCGCTCATCGAGAACCCCGACATTCTCGCCGACATCGCTTCGAAGCAGGTCGGCCGTCCGGCGTTGGTCGTCGGATTCGCGGCCGAAACCGAGCGCGTTGTCGAAAACGCGCGCGACAAGCTGAAGCGCAAGGGCTGCGATCTGATCGTCGCCAACAGCGTCGCCGAAAGCGACGGGACATTCGGCGGCCCCGACAACCAGATCGCGATCGTCAGCGCGGCGGGCGTCGAGACCTGGCCGCGCATGAGCAAACAGGAAGTCGCGCGCGGGTTGATCGGCGTCATCGCCCGCCGCCTGATGAAAGCGCAAAAATGATTCGGGTTTCCTTTCGCCAATTTCCACATGCGCAGGACTTGCAATTGCCCCGGTATCAGAGCGATGATGCGGCGGGAATGGATCTCGTGGCCGCCCTGCCGGAGGGGGGCGATGTGGTTCTCAATCCTGGCCAAAGGGCGTTGATACCGACAGGGTTAGCCATTGAGTTGCCGCGTGGTTACGAAGCGCAAATTAGGCCTCGCTCGGGACTGGCGCTGAACGACGGAGTGACCGTTCTCAATAGCCCCGGGACGATCGACGCGGATTATCGCGGCGAAATCGGCGTCATACTTATCAATTTTGGACAAAGCCCTTTTTCCGTGCGGCGGGGGGCGCGAATTGCGCAACTCGTCGTTAGCACCGTGGAGCGCGTTGCTTTCACTAAAAGCGAGCGGCTCACAGCGAGCGGTCGTGGTCTTAGCGGTTTTGGTTCGACCGGACGCTCTGACGAGGAGAAGTGAAATGAACCTGTTGTCGCGACGCAGCCTGCTCGCCATCGCCGCCGTTGTCGACATCGCCCTGCATTCGCGCCCCTCCCCGGTCGCGGCCAAGGCGCTCGCCACGCGGCACAAATTGCCCCCTCGGCATCTGGAGACGCTGTTGCAGGGCCTGGTCCACGCCAAGATCCTCAAGGGGGTGCGCGGACCGCGCGGCGGGTACGAATTGGCGCGCGAGCGCCGGAGGATCTCGGTGGGCGAAATCGTGCGCACTTCGGTGAGCTTGAGCACCGCCGATCCCGAGGACGTCGGATCGCGGTCGAAATTGCTGGAGAAGGTCATCGAGCCTGCCGTGCGCAAGGCCGGCGAGTCTTTTCTGGCCAATCTGGACGCCATCACCGTCGAGCAACTCTGTGAGGAGGCCGAAAAGGCGCAAGTCTTGGGCGAGGAAAAGGCCAGCGGAGATTTTGCAATATAATTTTGTGTGACACAATATTTCATATTGTGGCGCCGTTAAAAAGTGCTATGGGGGAGGAACGCGCCGGGCCAGGCGCCGGCGGCGGCTTGGAGGTTGAGACTCATGGCTGGAACCGGTAACGACCCGAAGAGCGACGGCGCGACGCCGCGCGGCCGAGGGCGGGTTTACGCATCGATCACCGACACGATCGGCGATACGCCGTTGGTGCGCCTCGATCGCCTCGCCAAAGAGCGGGGCGTGCGCGCCAACCTGCTGGCCAAGCTCGAATTCTTCAATCCGATCTCGAGCGTCAAGGACCGCATCGGCGTCGCGATGATCGACGCGTTGGAGGCGGAGGGCCGAATCGCGCCGGGCCGCGGCGTTCTCGTCGAGCCGACGTCGGGCAACACCGGCATCGCGCTGGCGTTCGTCGCCGCGGCGCGCGGCTACAAGCTCATCCTGGTGATGCCCGAGTCGATGTCGATCGAGCGGCGCAAGATGCTCGCCCTGCTCGGCGCCGAACTGGTGTTGACGCAGGCCGCGCTCGGCATGAAGGGCGCGATCGCCAAGGCTAACGAAATCGTCGCCTCGACGCCCGGCGCGGTCATGCCGCAGCAATTCGAGAACCCCGCCAATCCCGAAATCCATCGACGCACCACCGCCGAAGAGATCTGGAACGACACCAAGGGCGCCGTCGACATCGTCGTCTCCGGCGTCGGCACCGGCGGCACGCTCACCGGCGTCGGTCAGGTGCTCAAGGCGCGCAAGCCAAGCGTCAAGATGGTCGCGGTCGAGCCCGAGGATTCCGCCGTTCTGTCCGGCGGCGCGGCGGGCCCGCACAAGATTCAAGGCATCGGGGCGGGCTTCGCGCCGGCGATCCTCGATCGCAGCGTGATCGACGAGATCGTCACCGTCGGCAACCAGACCGCGTTCGACACGGCCAGACTGGTGGCGCGGCTCGAAGGCATTCCCGTGGGCATCTCCTCGGGCGCCGCCATCGCCGCGGCGATCGACGTCGCCCGCCGGCCCGAGAACGACGGCAAGACGATCATCGCCATCGTGCCGTCATTCGCCGAACGCTATCTGTCGACGGCGCTGTTCGAGGGCCTATAGATCCGCAAGCCTCTCAGCCGCCTCCCGGGGCGCGCGCGATGCCGCGCGTCAGGGAGGCGTCGGTCGGGTAGAGCGGAATGAGGCACGCCTGCAGCGCGTGATAGAGGTCGGGCTTGCCGACGAAATAGCCGGCGACGGGCGTGAGCGAATCGTCGAGTTGGCAATGCCAGCCGCCATGGCGCCGGTCGCGAAAATAGCGCGCCGTAAAGTCCCAGATGCGACGATACCAGGCCTCGTAAGAGGCATCGCCGTCGAGCGCGCCCAGGAACGTCGCCGCGCCGAGGCCCTCGCAGCATGGCCACCACAGCCGATCGCGGATGCGCGGCGCGCCGCTCCATTCGAGCGTGTAGAAGAAGCCGCCGCGCCGGCTGTCCCAGCCCTCGCCGACCGCCCGCCCGAACAGGGCGCGCGCGGCCTCGGGTAGCCAGGCGAGCTTGCGCCCGCCGAGTTCCCAGAGCTGAAGCGCCAGGCGCGCCCATTCGAGCCCGTGTCCCGGCGTGAAGCCGTAGGGGCGAAACATGTCGGAACCGTTGTACTGGCGATCGATCGTCCAGTCGGCGGCGTAATGTTCGGGCACGCGCCAATCCGTCGCGGCGGCGTTTTGCCGCAAGATTCGATCGGCGACGCTTTCGGCCTTGTCGAGAAAACCCCGCTCGGCGGTCGCCTCGAACGCCGCCATCAACGCCTCGGTCAAATGCATGTTGGCGTTCTGGCCGCGATAGGCGCTGAACGGGGTCCAGTCCTCGGCGAATTCTTCCGCGCTGGCGCCGTACTTCGGCTCCCAGAACCGCCTCTCGAGGATCTCGGCGATGTCGCCGAGCAGCGCATCGGCCTCAGGGTGACCGGCGCATTTGGCGCTTGCCGCGGCAAGCAGCACGAAGGCGTGGCCGTAGGCGAGCTTCTCGCGCTCGCGCGGGCCTTCGTCGTCGAAGGACCAGAAATAGCCGCCGTGGCGGGGATCGTGGTGGCGCGTCCTTATCGCTTCCATGCCGTGATCGACGATGTCGGCGGCGCCCGGACGGCCGAGGAGATGGGCGATGGCGAAGCAATGCACCATGCGCGTCGTCTCGTGCAGCGGGCGGGCCGTTTCCGACGCCATCGGGCGTCCCGAAGCGTCGAGCGTGGCGAAGCCGCCGGCGGGATGAATGAGACCGCCTTCGTAAAAGGCCAAAAGCGCGTCGGCCTCGGCGGCGAGCCAGCGCCGGTGGCCGTTCGTCTCCCGCCAGCGGGATTTCACCTCAAAGGATTTGGGCATGGCGCGGTTCTCCTGCCGCAGGGCCGAGGCGCCGCGCCGACCTTACCAAAGAATCTGGCGCCGCGCCCGGCAAGCTGGCATAAGACGACGATGAAAACCATGGAAACCCGCGCGCGGCGTCAGGCCGGCGCGCCGCTTCGCGCCGAGGAGGCTGAACTCGGCTTCGGCGTCTATGTGCATTGGCCGTTCTGCTTGGCCAAATGCCCCTATTGCGATTTCAATTCCCACGTGCGCGCCGAGCCGATCGACGAGGAGCGATTCGTGTCGGCGCTGCGCGCCGAACTCGCCCACCGCGCCGCGGCGACCCCCGGGCGCGCGGTGCGCTCGATCTTCTTCGGCGGCGGCACGCCTTCGCTGATGCGCCCGCAAACGGTGCAAAGCGTCGTCGACGCGGTGGCCGCCAATTGGCGCCTCGAGGCCGACGCGGAGATCACGCTGGAGGCCAACCCGACCAGCGTCGAGGCCGGACGTTTCCGCGGCTATCGCGCCGCCGGGGTCAACCGCCTCTCGATCGGCGTCCAAGCGCTCGACGACGCCGACCTCAAGGCGCTGGGCCGGCGCCACGACGTCGCCGAGGCGGTCGAGGCGGTCGAGAATCGCCGCGTCGATTTTCCCGCGCTACTCCTTCGATTTGATCTATGCGCGGCCCGGCCAGAGCGAGAAGGCCTGGCGCGCCGAATTGCGCGCGGCGATCGCGCTCGCCGGCGAGCACCTCTCGCTCTATCAGCTCACCATCGAGCCCGACACGATCTTCGAGCGGTTGCGCGACGCGGGCAAGCTGACGCTTCCCGACGAGGAGTTGGCGCGCGTCCTGTTCGACGCGACGCAGGAGATCGCCGAGGGCGCCGGCCTCCCCGCTTACGAGGTCTCCAACCACGCGCGGCCGGGCGCCGAGAGCCGACACAACCTCATTTATTGGCGCTACGGCGAATACGTCGGCGTCGGCCCCGGGGCGCACGGCCGTCTCATCACGCCCGCGGGCCGCCGCGCCCAGGCGACGGAAAAGCATCCGGAGATGTGGCTCACCCAGGTCGAAAGCGAAGGCCACGGGCTGATCGAGAACGCGCCGCTGAGCGCCGAGGAGCAAGGCGACGAGTTTCTGTTGATGGGCCTGCGCCTGCGCGAGGGCGTCGACCGCGCGCGCTTCGAGGCCTTGAGCGGGCGCGCGCTCAAGCGGCGCCAAATCGACGACCTCGCCGCCGAAGGTTTCATCGAAGTGGACGAAAACGGGCGAATCCGGGTGACGCGCGTCGGCGCGCCGCTGCTCGATTTTATCGTCGCCGATCTCGCGGCGTGAAGGGCGGGGCGGCGCGGCGATCGGCTGACGTCGCGTGACGCGGCGATGCGTCGGGGGTTTCACCCGCTTGCGAGCGATTGACTTGTCCTTGCATTCCATGGAACATCGGCCGCTCGACTCGTTCGCCGGCAGGACCCGGCCGATGGGTTGCGCCGTTTTTCGAACACCCCTGTTGCAACAATTCGAGGAGAGTGGCCATTCGTCGTCCCATGAAGTCGACCGCGGCGCCGGAGAAAGGCGGGCCGCGCGTCAATCGCGATATTCGCGCCGTCCAAGTGCAACTCATCGACGCCGAAGGTCAGAACCGCGGCGTCGTCAACATCGCCGAAGCTCAGCAATTGGCCGACGAGGCCGCGCTCGATCTTGTCGAGATCGTGCCCAACGCCAGCCCGCCGGTCTGCAAGATTCTCGATTTCGGCAAGTTCCGCTTCCTCGAACAGAAGAAGTCCGCCGAGCAGCGCAAACGCCAGAAGATCGTCGAGATCAAGGAGATCAAGCTGCGGCCCGGCATCGACGATCACGACTACGAAGTGAAAATGCGCTCGGTGCGCCGCTTCTTCGAGGAAGGCGACAAGGTCAAAGTGACCCTGCGCTTCCGCGGCCGCGAAATGGCGCATCAGGACATCGGCTTCAAGCTGCTCCAGCGGGTGAGGACAGAAACGGCGCCGATCGCCAAGGTGGAGGCCGAACCGCTGATGGAAGGCCGCCAGATGGTGATGGTGCTGGCGCCGAAATAGCGCCGATTCACGCCGGCGCCCCTCATCACAATGCGTTGAGCGACCCGTTTTGCGCCTTGGCGCCGCGGGCCGAGCGGCGCTAGGGAACCGTTCCGGCGCGTTTCGCCTTCGAAGCGGGCCTCGCCCACGAGATTCTCCTTATGACCCTTGCCCGCAACCCCGCCCGCGTGGGCGTCGACGACCTCGCCGTGAGCCCGGCCAGCCGCGCCCTGCGCACGACCGCCTACGGCGTCATTTTCGCCGCCAGCGGCTCGCATATGCTCAACGACATGATGCAGTCGCTCGCCCCGGCGCTCTATCCGGTGTTTCGCGACGAATTCTCGCTGACCTATCTTCAGACGGGCCTGATCACCTTCACCTTCCAGCTCACCGCCTCGCTGCTGCAACCGTTCATCGGGCTCTTCACCGACCGCCGCCCCGTGACCTACGCCCTGCCCGCGGCGATGGCGTTCACGCTGGCCGGCCTCGTGGCGCTGGCCTTCGGCCGCAGCTATCCGCTGTTGCTGGCCGCGGTGGCGATGATCGGCGTCGGCAGCGCGATCTTCCACCCCGAGGCGTCGCGCGTGGCGCGCGCGGCCGCCGGCGGGCGCTACGGCTTCGCGCAGAGCCTCTTCCAGGTCGGCGGAAATTTCGGCCAGTCGCTCGGGCCGCTGATGGCGGCCTTCATCGTCGTGCCCTTCGGGCAACTTTCGGTGTTGGCGTTCACCGTGCTCGCCTTCGCCGCCGTCCTCATTCTGACCCGCATCGCCCAATGGCACGCCGCCCACCGCGCTCAGCGCAAGGCGACCGCCGCGCCGCGCTCCTCCCCGCTGCCCCGCGCGCAGATGATCCGCACCATGATCATCCTCGTCGTGCTGGTCTTTTCGAAAGTCTTCTATCTCGCCAGTCTGCAGAGCTATTACACCTTCTACCTCATCCAGACGTTCCACGTTTCGGTGCAGGCCTCGCAGGTCATGCTGTTCGTCTTCCTCGGCGCCGTCGCGGCGGGAACCTACGCCGGCGGGCCGATCGGCGACCGTTACGGGCGCAAGTTCGTGATCTGGCTGTCGATCCTCGGCGTGCTGCCGTTCACCCTGCTGCTGCCCCATCTCGGCCTCCTCGGCACGGTCCTCGACAGCGTCGCGGTCGGCCTGGTGCTGTCGTCGGCGTTTTCGGCCATCGTCGTCTACGGGCAGGAGTTGGCGCCCGGCAACGTCGGCGCCATCGCCGGGCTCTTCTTCGGCCTTTCGTTCGGCCTAGGGGGCATCGGCGCGGCGGCGCTCGGGGCGCTCGCCGACCGCACCAGCCTGACCTTCGTCTACCAGGTCTGCGCCTTCTTGCCGGCGATCGGCCTGCTCACCTATTTCCTCCCCGACCTGCGCTCGCATCGCCTGTAGGGGATCGCTAGAGAAGGCGGTCACGCGATGGGCGGCGCTGGCGAGGTCGGATCGGTCGTCATCGCGGCGTTCCTGGCCTCGCTGGTCGAGGCGGTGGAAGCGCTGACGATCGTCCTCGCCGTCGCCACGGTTCGCGGCTGGCGGCCCGCCGGCTTCGGCGCGCTCGCCGGCTTGGCGGTCCTCGCCCTCGTGGTGATCGCGCTCGGCCCGGCGCTGGCGTTCGTCCCGCTGCGTCTTTTGCAGTTGGCGATCGGCGTTCTGCTGCTCATGTTCGGCATGCGCTGGCTGCGCAAGGCGATCTTGCGCGCGGCGGGCGTTATTCCGCTGCGCGACGAAGCGAAAGCCTATTCCGCGACGACGGCGGAACTCCATCAGCAACGCGCCCGGGGGGTGGCGGGGGCCGATTGGCTGGCGGGGCTCGCCAGTTTCAAGGCGGTCCTGCTCGAAGGCCTCGAGGTCGTGTTCATCGTCATCGCGGTCGGCGCCGGCCGCGGGCTGCTCCTTGCCGCCAGCGCCAGCGCGCTGGCCGCCTGTCTCCTTGTCGGCGCGGCCGGCTTCCTCCTCTATCGGCCGTTGGCGCGGGTTCCCGAAAACGCCCTCAAATTCGCCGTCGGCGCGTTGCTGTCGGCGTTCGGCCTCTATTGGACGGGAGAAGGCCTCGGCGTGAATTGGCCGGGCGCGGACTGGGCGATCCCGGCCTTTGTCGCGGCGTTCGCCGCCGTCGGGCTCGCGGCGGTCGCCCTCGCCCGTCGTCGACGCGAGGAGGCCGGTCGATGAGCGCGCTCGCCGCCGTTTTTCAGCAATTGGCCGGCTTGTTCATCGACGATGGCGCGCTGGCGCTGGCGATCCTGGCGGTCGTCGCGCTGGCGGCGCTTTGCGCGGCGCTGACGCCCGGCTTTCCGCTCCTGACCGGCGGCGTTCTGGCGTTCGGCTGCCTCGGCGTTCTCCTGGCGAGCGTGCTCCGGGCCGGCCGGCGCTGATCGGATCCGACGGCGCGGCCTCGAGCGGCCCGACACAATGGCGCCACATTGCCGCTCCATGAGAATGAACGTTCATTCCCAGAATGAACGTTCATTCTCATGAGGCTTCGACGACCTTGGCGCAACCCTCCCTCACCGCCCAGTCCCCCGAACCGGATCGGCGCAACCTGATCATCGCCGCGGCCGAGCGCGCCTTCGTGCGCCACGGCTTCCACGCCGCCACGATGCAGCAGGTGGCGGACGAGGCCGGCGATGAGCGCCGGCAATCTCTATCGCTACTTCCCCTCCAAAGAGGCCCTCGTCGAGGGCCTTTGCACCTCCGATCAGCAAGAGCGCGCCGCGGTTTTCGCCGCCCTGGCCGATAGCGACAGGATCCTCGCCACGCTCGCCGCGATGCTGCGCGACCATGTGCTCGCCAAGCCGCGCGAGAAAGCGAGAATGCTTGTCGAGATCACCGCCGAGGCGGCGCGCAATCCGCGCATCGCCGCCACGACCTTGGCGATCGACGCCAGCGTGCGGCGGGGGCTTACGGCGCTGCTTGAGGCCGCCAAGGCCAAAGGCGAAGCCGCCGCGTCGATGGACGCCCCGTTCGCCGCGCGGGTCATGTTCACCCTGGTCAGCGGGTTGTTCAAGCGCCGCGCGCTCGAGCCGGATTTCGACGTCGAGGCCGAGGCGGCGATGGCGCTCGGCGTCCTGAGGGCGCTGTTCGACGGCGCGGTCGCGCCTTTTGTCGACCCGGCGGAGCCACGCTGATGCGTCGCGCCTATGTTTTCTCCCTCATCGCCGCGACGGCGATCGGCGCCGGCCTCCTGTTCGCCGGCTTCGTCCTTGCGCCCTGCTCGCCGCCTTTCGCGCCGCTCGCCAGGCTCGGCCTGCCCATGACCGCGCGTTGCGCCACAACCGCCGCCGTCTCGGCGGAGGCGCCGCGCCTCGTCGAACCGCCGACGGTCACGGTGACGACCGCCGCTGAACGCCAATTCGTCGATCGGCTGTTCGTCTCCGGCACGCTGACAGCGCGCGAAGAGGCGCTGGTCGCGCCGCAGATCGACGGCCTGGCGATCGTCGAGATCGACGCCGAGGACGGCGACAGGGTCGCGGCCGGACAGGTTCTGGCCCGGCTCGACCGCAGCCAGCTCGACGCTCAGCTCGCCCAGAATGACGCCGCCATCGGGCGCGCCGACGCCGCGATCGCCCAGGCGCAAAGCCAGATCGAGCAGTTCCAAGCCCAGCTCGCCCAAGCCAACAATGACTTCGAGCGCGCGCGCAAGCTTGGCGGCGAGATCGTCGCGGCGGCGACGATCGAACAGCGCCAGACCGCGCTTCGCACCGCCGAGGCGCAACTCGCGGCGGCCAAGAACGGCCTCGCGCTCGCCGAGGCCGACCGCAAGAGCCGCGACGGCGAGCGCAAGGAGCTTCTGGTGCGCGTCGCCAGGACGGAGGTGAAGGCGCCGGTCGCCGGCCTCGTCTCCCGCCGCACCGCGCGTCTCGGCGCGACCGTCGCCAGCGCCGGCGAACCGCTCTTCCGCATCATCGAGGACGGCGCGGTCGATCTCGAGGCGGACGTGCCCGAACAGTCGCTGGCGCGTCTCGCCGTCGGCATGCCGGCCAAGCTGCGCTTGCCCGGCGTCGCCGCCGAAACCGACGGCGCCGTCCGTCTGATCAGCGAGGAAGTCGACAAGGCGAGCCGCACCGGCAAGGTGCGCATCGCGCTCGCGCCGGGCGCGCCGGCGCGCGTCGGATCCTTCGCCTCGGGCGAAATCGCCATCGCGCGCAATGAGGGCGTCGGCCTTCCCGCCAGCGCGGTCGAGCGCGACGGCGCCGGGGCGCGGGCGCTGGTGGTGCGCGACGGCGTGGTCGAACTCCGACGCGTCGCGGTTGGGATCGCCGAGGGCGATGCGTTGGAAATCCTGAGCGGCGTCGCGCCGGGCGAGAGCGTCGTGGCGCGCGCCGCCGCCTTCTTGCGCGCGGGCGACCACGTGCGCGCCATCGCGCGCGCCGCCGTCGATTTCGCCGCCCCGGGAGCCGCGCCATGAGGATGAACGTCTCGGCCTGGTCGATCCGCCGTCCGATTCCGGCCATCGTCGCCTTCGCCGTGCTGACGCTGCTCGGCATCGTCAGCTTCCGCCAGATGGCGATCACCAAATTCCCC
>CAVWKL010000038.1:0-10727 GCA_963755075.1 uncultured Alphaproteobacteria bacterium | reverse complement strand
AGGAGTCAACGGCGACAACCCGCGGTGAGCGGCGGCATTTCGGCAATGTCGGAATTTACCCGGGAGCGGCAACCCGCACCGCTACACCCTCACCGTCCGATCCGGGAAAGGAAAGCTGCTCCCTCGCCCGCCACTCCTGGCTGACGTAATTGAGGATCACCGAGCGGCGCACGCCCGCAATGGGGCGCTTCTCGAAGCCGTGCCAGGTGTCGTCGCCGGGCACGAAGACCATCGCTGCGCCGCGCCGGAACGGCGAGACGCCGAAATGGCGCTCGCGGCTCCAATAGATGTCGGTGCCGAGCCTCTCGTGGCCGGGGCCGTCGGAGAGGTAGATCAGGCAGGTGAATTTCTTCACCCCGAGATCGGTGTGCGGCTCCAGCCAGAAGCCGTCGATGTCCTGCGCGTATTCCAGTCGCAGGAAGGTGTCGTCGATCGGCGCGTCGAAGGTGGCGTGAATGAGGCGGACGATCGGGGGCGACTGCAGCGCCTCGGCGACGGCGCGCATGACCGGGAAACGCGCCATCGCCGCCGCGTCGAAATAGCTGCGCTGGTCGTTGTGCAGTTCGCGCCGACCCGAAACGCCGTCGAGCGTGGGAGCGGCGAACGGCAAGTCCGCCAGGGCCGCGGCGACGTCGGCGGGAAAGACGTCCTCGAGCAGGTGATGGCGATAGGGCGCGGCGAACGTCCGGCGCGCGGCGACCGCCGCCGCGAACGCCGCCGCGACGCGGGCGGTCTCGGGAGGCAAGGCCGAAAAATCCGTCCCCGAGGCGCTCTCAACCGACATGACGTTCACCATTTCCGTTGCACCGAGTGAGCGCGCGCCTTCAGCCCATTCCCAGGGCGGCCAGATAGAGCTCGAGGATTTCCTCTTCCTCGCGGCGCTTGTCGCGATCCTGCTTGCGGATCGATACGATCTTGCGGATGATCTTCACGTCGAAGCCGTTGCCTTTGGCCTCGGCGTAGACGTCCTTGATGTCGTCGGCTGAGCGCCTTCTTCTCCTCCTCGAGCCGCTCGATGCGTTCGATGAAGGCGCGCAAATGCGCCGCGTTGACGGCCCCGGTGTTGGTGGCGACGGTGTCATCTGTCATAACGCATCCGCAGTGTGAAAAGAGAACGATTTGTCCCGGAGAGCCATGGCCGGGCGCGCGCGCCGCGTCAAG
Source organism: uncultured Alphaproteobacteria bacterium (assembly GCA_963755075.1). Taxonomy (GTDB): domain Bacteria; phylum Pseudomonadota; class Alphaproteobacteria; order Rhizobiales; family Beijerinckiaceae; genus Roseiarcus. Next base: position 9,566 of record CAVWKL010000038.1, on the reverse strand, counting down.
CCGCCGCGGCGTTTCGCGCTAGGGCCGGCGCGCGCCGCCCCCGACGCGGCTCCCCCATTGGCGCGGCGCCCGCGCTTCGGGCGGGGCGATCAGCGGGGCGACGATCCGCGCCAGGCGATCGGCCCAGCTCTCCGCGGCGTCGCGATCGCCGATCAGATCCTGCCGCACCTCGATGAGCGCGTTGGAGAGGCCGCGCGCGGTCGCCACCGCGTTGAGGGTGTCGCCGAGCAGAGCCCCGTCGTAGGGCTCGTTGTCGCCGACCGCCCCCTCGCCGAGGTCGTCTTCCTCCGCCAGGGCGCGCATCAATGGCCCCGGCAGGCGCGGATCGCAGTCCCAGAGGACGCCGACCTTCCAGGGCCGGGCGACGCCGCGCCAACTCGGCGTGAAGGAATGGATCGACAGGATCGCCGGCGGCGTTCCCGCGGCCAGCATGGCCGCGACCGTCGCCTCGATCGCGGCGCGATAGGGCGCCCAGTAGAGGCGGCGGCGGCGCTCGATCTCCGTCGCGCCGATGCGCGCGTTGCCCGGCACGATCGCGCCGTCGGAAATGCGCATCACCAGGGTCGGGTCGTCGGGGCCGCGATTGGGGTCGATCAACAGGCGCGAGAAGGTCGAGAGAATGGCCGGCGCGCCGAGGCGCGCCGCCAGACGCCGCGTCAAATGCGCCGCGCCGACGTCGTAGGCGATATGCCGCTCGAGCGCCTCGCGCGGCAGGCCGAGCGCGCCGTAGCCGGGCGGAAAGGCGTTGGCGGCGTGATCGCAGATGACGACGACGCCGCTCTCGAGGGCCCCCTCGATGCGTTCGACCGGCCGGAAGACTTCCTGCGCCTTGGCGAGTTCGCGGATGAGGCTTGCGTCCATCGGGCCCCCTTGCTCGATCGTTGCGGCAAGAATAAGGACGATTCGGCCTTGACGCGAGGGCGTCGGCCTCATCTCGCCGCTTGGACCGGAATCCGATGACTGAGACAGTTCCGGCGGCAAGCCCGCGCGATCGCCTTGGGGCGCCCTTCGCCGCGCTGGTGGTCGGCGCCGTGGCGATGGGCCTCTCGCCGATCTTCGTCCGATTGGCCGACGTCGGGCCGTTCGCCAGCGCCTTTTGGCGCGTCGCCTTGGCGCTGCCGGCGCTCTACGCCTGGATGCGCCTCAGCCAATCCGCCGACGGGCCGGCCGGGCGCTTCACCCTCGCCACCCTTCTGGCGGGTCTGGCCTTCACCGGCGACCTCTTCTTCTGGCATTTGTCGATCGTCACCACCAGCGTCGCCAACGCCACCTTCTTCGCCACCACGGCGCCGATCTGGGTGGTGGCGTTCGGCTGGCTGATCCTGCGCCAACGCGTCGGCTGGAAAGTCCTGGCGGGCTTGGCCCTGTGCGTCCTCGGCGGGGCGGCGCTGCTCGCGCAGAGCTTGCACCTGAGGCCCGCGGGCGCCGTCGGCGATCTCTTCGGGCTCGCCACCGGCGTGTTCTTCGGCCTCTATTTTCTCGCGGTGAAGGCGGCCCGGGGCCAAAGCTCGGCCGCTCGCCTCACCTTCGAGGCGACAATCATCACCGCCGGGCTGCTGCTCATCGTCGCGCTCAGTCTCGAGCCGACGATCCTGCCCCACAGCGTCCGGGGCGTGGCGGCGCTGTTCGCCATGGCGTGGATCAGCCATGCCGGGGGCCAGGGCCTGCTCGCCATCGCGCTCGGGCGCCTGCCCGCGGCGTTCTCCTCGCTGGTCATTTTCCTCGAGGCGATCGCTGCGGCGGGGTTCGGCTACGCGCTGCTCGGCGAGCCCGTTTCGCTGGTTCAAGCGCTTGGCGGCCTGTCGATTCTCGCCGGGATCTATGTCGCGCGGCCGGTCTGACGGCGTCGGCGGCGATCTTGACGCGATCCCCGGCGCGAGCGCGGCGCCGGCTCATGGTTGACACGCTGGCCTCGCCGACGAATATGGCGCGGCGATGAGCGGCGCGGGCGGCGATGAGTCGGAAATTCAGATTGTCGCTTCTTGGTTCGGCCCTCCTCGCCGCCGCGCCCGCCTGGGCCGACTTTCGGCTGTGCAACCTGACCGCCAATCGCGTCAGCGTCGCGCTCGCCTATACCGACGGTCAGGGCTGGGTGAGCGAAGGCTGGTGGAACCTCAAGCCCCAGGATTGCGACACGCTGCTGCGCGGCGCGCTGGCGGCGCAATATTACTACGTCTACGCGATGGACGAACGCGGCGGCGAGTGGAAGGGCAAGGCCTTCATGTGCACCAGCGATCGCGAGTTCAAGGTCGAAGGCCGCCAGGACTGTTTCGTGCGCGGCTACGACCGCACCGGATTTTTCGAGGTCGACACCGGCAAGGACGCCAAGAATTGGACGGTCCAGCTCACCGACCCGGCCAATCCGTGACGGCGCCGTCGCGTGTCTTTCATTAGGGTGTCGCGTCGCCGTGAGAGGCGCCGCCAGGAAACGCCGGCCTCCCGGGTCCGCCCGCCGGCCGGGGAACGCATAAGGAGCACGATGTGATCCGCCGCCGTCGCCGCATCAAGGTTATCGCCACGCTCGGGCCGGCCTCGGCCGATCGGACCATGGTGGCCGCGCTGTTCGAAGCCGGCGCCGACGTCTTTCGCATCAACATGAGCCACGCCTCGCATGACGCGATGCGCGAGCGCGTGGCGATGATTCGCTCGCTCGAGGAGGACTTCAACCGGCCGATCGGCGTGCTCGTCGATTTGCAGGGGCCAAAGCTCAGGATCGGCGAATTCGAGTCCGGGGCGATCCAGCTGCGCAAGGGGGACGCCTTCGCGCTCGATTCCGACCAGACGCTCGGCGGCCAGACGCGCGTCTATCTTCCCCATCCGGAAATCCTCGATTCGCTGAGGGGGGGCGATCGCGTGCTCATCGACGACGGCAAGGTGCTGCTCCGCGTCGCCGAGATCGCCCCCGGTCGCGCCGACACGATCGTCGAGGTCGCCGGGCGCATTTCCAACAAGAAGGGCGTCAGCCTGCCCGACACCACCATTCCCACCTCGGCGATGACCGACAAGGATCGGGGCGATCTGAACGCCGCGCTCGAGGAGGACATCGACTGGATCGCGCTGTCCTTCGTGCAGCGCCCCGAGGACGTGATCGAGGTCAAGAAGATCGCCGGCGACCGCGCCCTGGTGATGGCCAAAATCGAAAAGCCGCAGGCGATCACGCGGCTCGACGAAATCCTCGCCGTCGCCGACGCGGTCATGGTGGCGCGCGGCGACCTGGGCGTGGAAATGCCGCTCGAGAAGGTTCCCGGCCTGCAAAAGACCATCACCCGGCTGGCGCGCCGCATGGGCAAGCCGGTGGTGGTGGCGACTCAGATGCTGGAGTCGATGATCGCGACCCCGGTGCCGACCCGCGCCGAGGTTTCCGACGTCGCTACGGCGGTGTTCGAAGGGGCCGACGCGGTGATGCTGTCGGCCGAGAGCGCCTCGGGCCAATATCCGCGCGAGGCGGTGGAGACGATGAACCGCATCGCCGAGGCGGTGGAGTCGGAAGCCATTTATCCCACCATCATCGAGGCCCAACGCGCTACGCCCGAGCCGACCGGCGCCGACGCGATCGCCGAGGCGACGCGCGACATCGCCGAAACGCTGCATTCGAAGGTCATCTGCGCCTGGACGGCGTCCGGTTCGACCGGGCTGCGCATTGCCCGCGAGCGCCCGCGCTCCTCGATCCTCGCCCTCACCCCCATCGTCGCGACGGCGCGCCGCCTGGCGGTCGCCTGGGGCGTCCACGCCGTCGTCACCGACGACGCGCGCGACGAGCGCGACATGGCCGACCGCGCCTGCCGCCACGCCTATATCGAGGGCTTCGTCGGCATCGGCGAACGGGTGATCGTCGTCGCCGGCGTGCCGTTCGGCACGCCCGGCGCCACCAACAATCTGCGCATCGCCCGGGTCGGCCCGGACGGCGGCGCGGTCTGAGCCTCGGCGCGCCGCTCGACCTCGACAATCGCCGCCAACACGCTTTCCGGCGCGCTGTGGTGCGGCGAGTGGCCGACGCCGCGCAGCGTCGTCAGCGTCGCGCCGGGAATGTCGCGCGCGCAGCCGGCCGAATGGATGTGGGCGTAAACGACCTTGTCGCAATCGCCGGTGATCACGGCGGTCGGCGCCGAAATGGCCCCGTAGCGCGGCGACAGCAGGGCGACGTGGGCCTGCGCGTCGACCACGTCCTCGGCGTTGGCCTTGAAGTGGCGCGGCCGCAACACCAAGGGCAGGCGCGTCCTTCCGATATAGTCGGGCGGGATCGGATTGGGGGTGAAAACCTGGCGCACGCCGCCGCGCATCGCAGCCCAGCCGGCGGGCAGGACGATCAGCCGGCGAAACGCCGGTCCGAAGCGCCGCGAGGCGGCGAGCGTGTAATACCAGGCGACGCCCCCCGGCCAGGGATGGCTGACCGGCGAGAGAAGCACCAGGGCGCGCACGAACTCGGGCGCGTTCAACGCCATGGCGAGACCGAGAACGCCGGCCAGCGAATGCGCGACCACGATCGCCCGATCGACGCCGCGGCGCGCCAAGGCTTGGCGCAGCGTCTCGGCCTGGCGTTCGGGCGAGGAGGCGGCGCGGCTCGCCGGGCGCGCGCTCCAGCCGTGCCCCGGACGATCGACGCTGAAAACCCGAAATCCGAGCGCCGCGAGCGGGTCGGCGAGCGCGACGCTCATGTCGGCGAAATTGCCCGAGGCGCCGTGGACGAGAAGAACGGCGCCGCGCTCCGGGCCATCGGGAGCGCGTTCGACGACATGGATCGCGCCGGCGCCGGCGCCGACGAGCGCCCCGACGGGCGGAAAGCGTCTTTCGATCCGCCGCGTCGCGACAAGGGTGAACGCGTAAAGACCGACGCCGCAGCCGACCGTCGGCCAGGCAAGGCCGGCAATCATCGCCGCGCGAAGCGCGGGGCGCGCGCCGTCATAGCGCCTGGCCCGCCAGCGCCGCCTTGATCCGCGCCGCGGCCTCGACCATCGGGCGCCATTGCGGCGCAAGCGTCAGGGCGCGCTCATAGGCGCGCAACGCTTGAGCGGGAAGACCGCTGTCCTCGAGAATCAAGCCCAGCTCCGCCAGCGCGCCGAGATGGCGAGGATCGCGCCCGAGCGTCTCGGCCACGTCGGCCATCGCCGCCTTCGCGTCGCCGGCGAGATAGCGCGCCATGGCGCGCTTGTTCCACCCCTCCGCCCATTCCGGTTGCAGGCCGACGATCGCGTCGAGCAGGGCGAGCGAGACGGCCGTGTTGCCGCCCTCCAGCGCCGCAGCGGCGCGCGCCATCAGGAGATCGCTGGTGTCGGAGCCGGAATGCAAGTCGAGGCGGTCGATCGCGGCGACGATCCCCGCCGATTCGTCGGCGTCCTTGGCCGCAGCGAGACGGGCGTACAACTCGTCGCGCATCTGGCTCGGCGAAGGCGCGTTGGCGGCCGGCGTCTGGGCGGGCGCGGGCGCCCCCTGCGCCAAGGCGGGCGCGCCAAGCGCCAGCAGCGCAACGCAGGCGAAGGTCAGGCAACGCATCATGGCGCGAAGCTTAAGCCGCCTCGCCGCGACGGTCAAAGGGGGCTGCGATCCGCTCAGGCGGCGGGTCTCAGCCTTGACGCGCCTTGAAGCGCTTCTGCGTCTTGTTGATGATGTAGACGCGGCCCTTGCGGCGCACCAGGCGATTGTCGCGATGACGGTTGCGAAGAGACTTCAGCGAATTGCGGATTTTCATGGGATCACCCAGAACAGGAAGCTGCGGGCAAAACCCACGGCGGACGGTTTAGCCCGGTGCTATGCCCAATTCAGCCGCGCCGATCAAGCGCCAAGCGCGGCGCTTGCTGTTCGGGCCGCCTCGCCCCGGCGCGGCAGGGCGGTTTTTTTGCTCGGCGAGCCAAAGGCGCGGTCTTGGATCGAGGCGGCCGCCGACTTATCTGATGGGAGCAGGGGGCGATTCATCCGCCGCGAGGCCGGAATGCGGCTCAAACCCATTGAAGTTCAAAACCGAGCGATGGACTCGGCAGGAGAGGACGCCAGCCTTCCGGCGAACGGCCAAATTCACAGGAGAGAACGATGCGCTTACCCGTGCCGACTTTGGGTGGACGCGATCTCGATCCGTTCGAGGGCTTCCGCCGCAATTTCGATGATCTGCTGAGCGACTTCGGGCGACGACTGCCGCTGTCTTGGGGCCCCGCCGCCGATTTCACCGGTCTGGCGGCGCTTGACGTCGCGGAGACCAAGGACGCCGTGGAAATCGCCGCCGAATTGCCTGGGGTCGACGAGGGCGACGTGAAAGTCGCGGTCGACGGCCAGAGCATCGTCATATCCGGCGAGAAGAAATCCGAGTCGGAAAAGAAGGACAAATCGTGGCACGTCGTCGAACGCAGCTACGGCGCGTTTCGGCGGGTCGTGCCGCTGACCTTCATGCCGGACGCTTCGACGATCAAGGCGACCTTCGACAAGGGCGTGCTGCGCGTGACGGTCGGCAAACCCCCGGAGATGGTGGCCAAGAAGGTCGAGATTCCCATCGGCAAGACCCAGACCCACTGAGGCGCGTCGAGGCGGCGTGATCGCGCCTTTCCGAGACGCGTGCTAAGCATGAGCGCTCGCCGGCGCCCACGAATGGCGCCGGCGGTTTGGGCTCTGGGAAACGGGAGGGGCGAATGGCGTACAAGGATATTCTGGTCTATCTCGATCCGACCGATGACGCGCGGGAGCGCCTGCGCCTGGCGGTCAAGATGGCTCTTTCCCACGGCGCGCGGCTGATCGGCGTCGACGCCAGCGCCGACGCGGCGTTTGTCGGGCTGTGGGCCGAAAGGGCGCTCAGCCTCGGCGCGGACTTCGAGGCGGCGATCGGGGAGGCCGGGCTTGTCGGCCGTTTCGTCGGCGCCGAGGCGGCGCTGACCCTCGGCGGCGAATACAGCCATTGCGTCGACCTGATCATCGCGCCGCGTCCCGAAGGCGAGGCGCGCGGGCTGATCCGCTCCGAGTTCCCCGACGGCACGCTGACCGCCTCGGGGGTGCCGATGCTGATTCTGCCGCAGGATTGGAGACCGGCGCCGGTCGGCGAGAACATCGTCATCGCCTGGAACGGCAGCCGCGAGGCGACGCGCGCCGTGCATGACGCGATGCCGCTGCTCGTCAAGGCGAAGAAGGTCACCGTCTTCACCTTCTCGGCGCGCGCGAGCGCGCTCAGGGCCGCCTCCGAGATGTTGACCGATCATCTTCAGCGCCATGGCGTCGTCGCCCGTATTTCCGATTGGACCAACACCGGCGACATCTCGGCGCTCGAAGCGCTGTTCGCCAGCCTCGACACGCAGGACGCCGACCTCATCGTCGCCGGCGCCTTCGGCCATTCCAAGCTGTTCGAGAGCCTGTTCGGCGGCGTGAGCCTCGATCTGATGCGCCAGCCGACCGCGCCCATTCTGCTGTCTCACTAGGCGCGCCCTCGATGATGCGCGCGATGACGTTGCGCCGGATCGGCGCGCCGCTGATCCTCGAGGAGCGGGCGTGGCCGACGCCGGGGCGCGACGAGATGCTCATCCGCGTCGAAGCCTGCGGCGTCTGTCGCACCGATCTGCACGTCGTCGACGGCGAGTTGCCCAATCAGCGGCTGCCGATCGTTCCCGGCCATGAGGTCGTCGGCTTCGTCGAGCGGCTCGGCGCGGCGGTCGCGGGCTTCGCCATCGGCGAACGGGTCGGGGTTCCCTGGCTCGCGCACGCCTGCGGACATTGTCCTTACTGCGGGGAAGGGCGCGAGAACCTTTGCGACCATCCCGAGTTCACCGGCTACACGCGCGACGGGGGCTTCGCCTCGCACATCGTCGCCGAGGCGGCTTTCGTGCTGAAGCTTCCCCCGACGGCGACGCCGTCGGGGCCGCGCCGCTGCTCTGCGCCGGGCTGATCGGCTGGCGCTGCCTGAAAATGGCCGGGCCGGGGGCAAGAATCGGCCTCTATGGCTTCGGCGCCGCCGCCCATATCGTGGCGCAGATCTGCGCCTTTCAGGGGCGCGAGGTCATGGCGTTCACGCGGCCGGGCGACGAGGCGGCGCAGCATTTTGCGCGCGCGCTCGGCGCCGCCTGGGCGGGCGGCTCCGACGAGGCGCCCCCCGAGCCGCTCGACGCGGCGATCCTGTTCGCGCCGGTGGGCGCGCTCGTCCCCGCCGCCTTGCGCGCGGTGCGCAAGGGCGGGCGGGTCGTCTGCGGCGGCATCCACATGAGCGACATTCCCGGTTTTCCCTATCGTTGGCTGTGGGAAGAACGGCAGATCGTCTCGGTCGCCAATCTCACCCGCCGCGACGGGGTCGAGTTCCTCGAAATCGCGGCTCGGGCGGGCGTGCGCGCCGAGACCCATCGCTACGATCTCGCCGACGCCAATCTCGCGCTCGCCGATTTGCGCGAGGGTCGCCTGCAAGGCGCGGCGGTGCTGACGCCGTAGGCGCAGGGGCGCAGTTCGGCGATCGCGCGGCTAATCCCTCCGTCTTGACAGCCGGCGCCGCGTCGGCCCATTGCGCGGGCGCTGCCCCGCCGCGGACGCCGAAATGCCGACCCTTGCGATCGCCGAACTCACCGACCGTTTCCCCGACTTTCGCCTCGCGCTGGTCGTCGCCGAAAACTTGAGCGTCGGGGCAGCGCGCAGCGCCCCTCTCAACGGCGAGATCGAAGCCATCGAGGCCGAATGCCGGCGCCGCTGGAGGGGCGTCGATCTCTCGGCCATTCCGGGCGTCGCCGCCTGGCGCACCGCCTACAAGGGCTTCGGCATCAAGCGGACCAGCTATCGCTCGTCGGTCGAGCGCCTGATCAAACGGGTGCTGGCCGGGGGCGCGCTGCCGCCGGTCAACGCGCTGGTCGATCTCTATAACGCCGTCTCGCTGCAAGCGGGCCTGTGCCTCGGCTGCGACGATCTCGACGCAATCGACGGCGATCTCGCCTTCCGCTATTCGCGCCCCGACGACACGTTCGTCGACATGGGCGCGGAGGCCGGCGAGGACCCCAACGATCCGCCGAAGGTCGGCGAGGTCGTCTACGCCGATTCGCGCCATGTGCTGTGCCGGCGGTGGAACTGGCGCCAGGACGCGCGCAGCGCCGTCTCGACGCAGACCCGTCGCGCCGCGCTCACCGTCCAGTCCAACGGCTTCGGCGACGTCGAGGCGGCCGCGGACCGGCTCGTCGCCCTCATCGAGCGCGAGTGCGGCGGCCGCTGCCGCGTCGTCGTGGCCGATCGCGGGCGGCCGACGGCGCCGTTTTGAGCCTTCCGGCGCTTGCGCGACCATGAAATCAGATATAAGTATATCTTTATGTCTAGCTGGACCCCATCAACCGACTCTCAATCGACGACGAGCTTCGAGGCGCTGCTCGCGGGCTTGGAGGCGGCGGGCGAGGTGACGCGCCTGCGCCTCATCGGGCTTCTCTGCGAAGCCGAGCTGACGGTGAGCGAACTCGTCGCCATTCTCGGCCAGTCGCAACCCCGCGTCTCGCGCCATCTGAAACTCCTGGTCGAAGCCGGCCTCGCCGAGCGCCAGCGCGAGGGGGCCTGGGCGTTCTACCGGCTCGCCGACAAAGGCGGCGCGCTCGCCCGGGCGCTGATCGCCCGCATCGAACCGACCGACGCGACGC
>CAVWKL010000037.1:0-6438 GCA_963755075.1 uncultured Alphaproteobacteria bacterium | reverse complement strand
CTGTGTGGTCGCCTTCGTTCAGCGTGTTAACCCGCAGCCGCTGCACATCGACGCGCATTTCTGCGCGACCGAGACCGAATGGGGCCGGCCGCTGATGAATTCGCTCTTCACCCTCGGCCTGCTGATCGGCATCTCGGTCAACGACACCACCCTCGGCACGACGATCGCCAATCTCGGCATGAGCGAAGTGGCCTTCCCAGCGCCGCTGTTCGAAGGCGATACGGTCAGCGCGACCACCGAGGTCCTGGCCAAGCGCGCCTCGAAATCGCGCCCCGACGCCGGGCTTGTCGAATTCCGCCACCGCGCCTTCAAGCAAGACGGAACGCTGGTCGCCGAATGCCGGCGCACCGCCTTCATGGCGCGCCGGCCGGCGCCCGCAATCGTCGAAGTCTGACCCGATGCGCTCGCTGCTGTTCGTCCCCGGCGACAATGAAAAGAAGCTCGCCAAGGCGCTGTCGAGCGGCGCCGACGCGCTGATCGTCGATCTCGAGGATTCCGTCGCGCTCGCCGCCAAGGCCGCCGCGCGCGCGACCGCCGCAGCGTTCTTGTGGGACGCGCGCCGGCTTCAGCCCCGCCCCCGACTGATGGTGCGCGTCAATCTGCTCGGCGGAGAGGCGATCGACGCCGATCTCGACGCCGTCATGCCCGCCGCGCCCGACGCGATCATGCTGCCGAAATGCCTCGGCGGCGCCGGCGTGCAGCAGCTCGGCGCGAAACTGGCGGTCCACGAGGCGCAGCGCGGCCTCGCCGACGGCTCGACGCGCGTCCTCGCCATCGCCACCGAGCGCGCGCGCGCGCTCTTCGGCTTCGCCAGCTATGTCGGCTGCAGCCGCCGGCTCGAAGGCCTCGCCTGGGGCGGCGAGGACTTGAGCGCCGATCTCGGCGCGGAGACCAATCGTCTCGCGGACGGCGCTTACGCCGCCCCTTATCAGCTCGCGCGCGCCCTGACGCTCATCGGCGCCGCGGCGGCGGGGGTCAGCGCGATCGACGCGGCCTTCACCAATTTCCGTGACGCCGAGGGCCTGCGCGCCGAGGCGCGCGCCGCGCAGCGCGACGGTTTTGCCGCCAAGTTGGCCATTCATCCCGCGCAGATCGCCCCCATCAACGAGGTCTTCACGCCTTCGGCGGAGGCGGTGGCGCACGCGCGCGCGGTGATCGCCGCCTTCGCCGCCGCGCCCGGCGCCGGCGTCGTCTCGCTCGACGGCGAAATGCTCGATCTGCCGCATTGGACGCGGGCCAAGACAGTGCTGGCGCGGGCGGGCGTGGAATAGCGCGCGGCGCCCGCGTCCGAGCCGCTTCGGGGCGCGGCCGAGCGGCGGGGATCGGCCTCGCCGGTTCTACGGATGGAGCGCGGCGCCCTTGGTCGCCTTGTCCACGTCCTTCTTGGGTCCGCGAAGGGCGAGACCCACGAGGTCCGGAGCCTCGGCCGGCTCGGCGAGAAAGGCGGCGCGATTGGCCTCGTCGTGCCCGGTCGAGAACATCGCCCGCACGTAAACGGCGCGGGTCAGGCCGCGCTCGACGCTCTGACGAAAGGCGCGCGCCAAAGTCTCGGAATTCGCCGCAAAGATCAGGATCGGTTGACCGAGCAAGGGCGCATGTCGGCGCCCCGCCGCGTCCTCATAGGGTCGACCCATCGCTTCCGGCGCCGCGTTGGCGATGCCGGTGGCGAGAAACGCCGTCACGTTGAGCTTCTGCCATGTCGCCAGATCCTCGAGAATCAGGATCGCCACCTTGCTGTCGGACGTCATGCGCGCGACTTGCTCCCCGTCGAATTTCAAGCCAACCGTCCACTCGAGGCCGGGCGTGGCGTCTGGAACGCCCGTGCAACGCGCGCGGTGGCGGGCCGGCGTGACGCCCCAGGCGGGGCGAAGCCAGCGCCGCGACGACCGACGCCCTCCGCCCATCCTCGGTCGTCGGGCGCCAAAGTCAAGATTTCCAATCCGCTCTCGTCTGCAAAACGACGATTGACACGGGCGTGGCGTCGACTCAGTTTGCGCCCGCTCATCGAAGAGCGGTCGGGTCGACGGGCTCGAGGCGCCAACAAGGGGAGACCGCCATGCTGAAATTCTACTTCAATGGATCGCCGAACCCGACGAAAGTCGCGCTGTTTCTGGAAGAGGCCGGGCTGCCGTTCGAGCCGATCCCTGTGGACGTGCGCAAAGGCGATCAATTCGCGCCCGACTATCTGAAGGTGAACCCCAATGGCAAAGTGCCCGCCATCGTCGACGGCGAGACAATCGTCTTCGACAGTAACGCGATCCTGCTCTATCTCGCCGAACAGACGGGCAAGTTTCTGCCTCCCGCCGGCCCGTCCGGGCGCGGCGAGCTGTTGTCGTGGCTGATGTTCGTCGCCACCGGGGTCGGCCCGTTCTGCGGCCAGGCGGTCCATTTCAAGCATTTCGCCAGGGACAAAGCCCCATACGCGCATGATCGCTATCAATTTGAGGCGGGCCGCCATTTTGCCGTGCTCGACGAGCGCCTCGCCAATCGCCGATACATGGTCGGCGATGTCTATACGATCGTCGACATGGCCGTGTGGGGCTGGGCGCGCGTGGTCCCCCACGTGCTCGGCGACGACGCCTGGGCGCGTTTTCCTCATCTCAAGCGGCTGCACGACGAGATCGACGCGCGGCCCGCGGCGGCGCGCGCCAAGAGCTTGAAGGACCGTTTTTCCTTCAAGACCGAGACGGACGAGGAGGCGCGCCGCTTTATGTTCCGGCACATCGCGGCGTGAGGGCGCGGGTTGGCGTCGGCCGCCGGTTGGACGACGTCAGCCTCGAAGTTTCATGGGTTCCGCTTCGCTTCCGATCGCCTCGGCCCGAGCGCGGTTCGGCCTGCGGGAGGCGCCGGTCCGCGACGCGGCTGTCATCCCTGCGACATGAGAATCTGCGCAAGGAAAACGATGATGACTCGTCAACGCGACCGGTGAGAGGCTATCTTGGCCCAATCAGACGAAGCGATCCGACGCTATCGCACGATCTTTCTGTCCGATCTGCACTTGGGCACGCGCGGTTGCCAGGCGCACTTGGTCATGGATTTTCTGCGTCACAACGACGCCGACACGATCTTTCTCGTCGGCGACATCATCGATGGCTGGCGGCTGCGCGCGGGCTGGTATTGGCCGCAGGCGCACAACGACGTCATCCAGAAACTGTTGCGCAAGGTGCGCCATGGCGCGCGAATGATTTTCGTGCCGGGCAATCACGACGAGTTCGCGCGGCAGTTCATCGGCCTGACGTTCGGCGGCATCGAGATCGTGCGCAACACCATGCATGTGGCGGCCGACGGCAGAACCTATCTCGTGATGCACGGCGACGAGTTCGACGTCGTCGTGCGTCATTCCAAGTGGCTCGCGCACTTCGGCGACTGGGCCTATGACGCGGCGCTGTTCATCAACACGCGCTTCAACGCGATCCGGCGACTATTCGGTTTCGGCTATTGGTCGTTCTCGGCCTGGGCGAAACTCAAGGTGAAGAAGGCCGTCAATTTCATCGGTTCGTTCGAACGCGAGCTTGCCGCGGAAGCCAAGCGGCGCGGCGCCGACGGCGTCGTCTGCGGGCATATCCACTATCCCACGATTCGCGAAATCGACGGCGTGACCTACGTCAACACCGGCGACTTCGTCGAATCCTGCTCGCTCGTCGTCGAGCACGACGACGGTCGGTTCGAGGTCATCACTTGGTCGACGCCCTTCGCCCAGCGCCAGCGCGAACTGGCCGCGGCGGCGAGCGCCGGCCAACCGGCCGAAGCGGCGGCGCGCGCCAAGCAGCCGGCCGAGGCGGAGGCGGAAGCGGCTTGATGCGGATATTGGTCGCGACAGACGCATGGCGACCTCAAGTCAACGGCGTCGTCCACACGCTGGAGCGAATGTCGGCGGCGGCGCGTGAGCTGAGCGCGGAATTCATCTTCCTGACGCCGCAGGGGTTTCCTTCCCTGCCGATGCCGACCTATCCGGACATTCGTCTGGCGCTGGCCTCGCCCTGGGAAGTGGCGCGGCGTATCGACGCGGCCGGCGCCGATCACATCCACATCGCCACCGAAGGGCCGATCGGCTGGGCCGCGCGGCGCTATTGCCGCAAGCGCGGCAAGCTGTTCACCACCAGCTATCACACGCGCTTTCCCGAGTATATCGCCGCGCGCACCCGTTTTCCCGAAGTCTTCACCTACGCCGCACTGCGCCGCTTTCACGCCCCGGCGGCGGCGACGCTGGCGCCGACGACGTCGATCAAGAACGAGTTGACCCAGCGCGGGTTCGATCGCGTCAAAGTGTGGACTCGCGGCGTCGACCATGCGCTCTATCGTCCGCGCCGTTCCGACGCGGTCGACCTGCCGCGTCCGATCTTCTTGAGCGTCGGCCGCATCGCGGTCGAAAAGAACCTCGAGGCGCTGCTCGAATTGAAGCTGCCGGGATCGGTCGCCATCGTCGGCGACGGCCCGGCGCGGGCGACACTCCAGCGCCGCTATCCGCATGCCCATTTTTTCGGCGCGCTATATGGCGAAGACCTCGCTCGGGTTTACGCCAGCGCCGACGCTTTCGTCTTTCCCTCGAAGACCGACACGTTCGGCATCGTCATCATCGAGGCCCTGGCCAGCGGCTTGCCGGTCGCCGCGTTTCCCGTGTCCGGCCCGCTCGACGTCATCGGCGAAAGCGGCGCCGGGGTGCTCGACAACGATCTCGGCGCGGCTTGCCTTGCCGCGCTCGAAATCCCGCGCGAGCGCGCGCGCGATCATTCGCTGCGCTTCACCTGGAAGGAAAGCGCGCGGCAGTTTCTGCAGCATATCGAAGCCAGCCGCGCCGGTGGCGCGGCGCAGCTTCGTCAAACCGCCTGAGCGGCGGCGATTTCCCTCAAGGCGCCGCACGTCTCACTATCGCCACATCCTTGGCCGATGAGCGCGGCGCAAACGTCGCGCGCAGTTTTGTCGCGCCAAGGACGGCGGTCCGCGATCGCCAGGGGCAGTTCAGGGAATTTACGGTAATGGTCGCGGCTTTGCGTAGCGCGATAAATTGCGTCCTCGAGGTCGGCCGCCTCGGGTTCGTCGGCGCGCTCGGCCTCGCCCTGACGGGCTGCGCGGCGACCGACATGATCGGCGGCGGTCCGAACGCCGCGGCGACAAAGGCGCAGCCGGTGCAGCTCTTCGTCGCCTCGACGCGCAAGGGCGAGACCGGCGCGGCGGCGCAGGCCCTCTCGACCGACGGCGCGCACTATGCCTTCGACATCGTCACAATTCCGCCCGGCCATCGCGCCGGCTCCATCGAGGAGCCGATGTGGGGCGCCGCCAACCCTAGGGATCACATCGTCGTCGCCCAGGAGCGTCAACTCGACGGCGACGAGTTCCGCGCCGAACTCGCCTCGCATGTCTCCGGCCGCATCGGCGTCAATCGCGACGTTCTGGTGTTCGTGCACGGTTACAACACCAGCTTCGAAGAAGCGCGCGATCGCGCCGCGCAGATCGTCGCCGACAGCCGTTTCGGCGGGGTCGCGGTGCTGTTCACGTGGCCGACGAAGCACGAATTGTTCGGCTATGTCTCCGACAAGGACAGCGCGACCGCCTCGCGCGACGCGTTGCTGGACTTGCTGCAGGACGTCGGCGCGACGCCGGGCGTCGGCAAAATCCATCTGCTTGCCCATTCCATGGGCGGCTGGCTGGCGATGGAGGCGTTGCGCCAGGCCGCGATCGGCGGCAATCGCGACCTTGGCGGCCATCTTGGCGAGGTGATGCTCGCCGCGCCCGACATCGACATGGACGTGTTCGCGGCGCAAATGGCGCGCATCAAGCCGGCTAACGTCACGGTCTTTGCGACGGCGAACGATCGCGCGCTTTCGCTGTCCAGCGCGCTCGCCCAATCGCGCCCGCGCGTCGGCGCCATCAACCCATCGAAGCCCGAGGATCGGCAAGCGCTCGAAGCCCTCGGCGCCAAGGTCTATGACCTCACGAGCTATTCCGACGGTTTCATCGACCACGCCGCCTACGCCGATGCGCCCGACGTGCTGCACGCGATCGGCGCGCAATTGGCGACGCCGCGCCCGCAAGACGCCGACAAGATGTCGGTCATCGACGCCAGAGGCTATCAGGATCCGACGGTCTCGGCGGCTTCGGCGGCCCCGCTGGGCGCCCCGCCGTCGCCGCCGCAATGACCGTTGCGCGTTACGCCGCGTCTGCCTTGCGCACGCCGCCATCGCGCCGCATAGTTCGAAGCGAACAAGGACATCGCCATGCCGAGCAAACTCGATCAATTGCGCGCCATGACCACCGTCGTCGCCGACACCGGCGACATGGACTCGATTCGCGCCTTCAAGCCGACCGACTCGACCACTAATCCGTCGCTCATTCTCAAGGCGGCGCAATTGCCGGCCTACGCGCATCTGGTCGACGAAGCGGTCGCTTGGGCGCGCAAGGCTGGAGCTCCGGCCGGCGCGGCGACCGATCGCCTGGCGA
>CAVWKL010000036.1:0-14381 GCA_963755075.1 uncultured Alphaproteobacteria bacterium | reverse complement strand
TATGTCCTCTACTGGTTCAGTTGCGTATTGCCCCACATCGGTCCGTGTTTGGACGTCGGCTCGGAAAGGTCCGCAAGCTTCAAGCATTTCGTCTCGGGATTGCGAATGTTGGCGCGGATGCCGTGAAAGCCGGCGATCTCCTCATCGACGAGAGCGAGATCGTCGAAAGCTTCGTGCGCGCCTCCGGCCCCGGCGGGCAGAACGTCAACAAGGTCGCGAGCGCGGTCGAACTGCGCTTCGACGCGCGCCGCTCGCCGAGCCTGCCCAACGACGTCGCCATCAAGCTGATCAAGCTCGCCGGCGCGCGCGCGACGCAGGACGGCGTCATCGTCATCTTCGCCCAGCGCTTTTCCAGCCAGCCGCGCAACCGCGAGGACGCGCGCGAGCGCCTCGCCGCGCTTCTGGTGAAAGCGCAGGAGCGCGAAAAGCCGCGCCGGGCGACCAAGCCGACCAAAGCCTCGAAAGCGCGCCGTCTCGACGAGAAGAGCCGTCGCGGCGCGGTGAAGGCGCTCCGGGGCAAGGCGGGGACGGATTAGGGGGCCTCTCCGACGCTGCGATCGCGGCCGGCTGTTCGCCCCGCCGGACACGATCGACGCTGGTCAATGGCGGTCGCCGCTGTCACTGTCGACGCCTTTCCGAACGCCAAGGCCGCATGATGCACGCCCACTTTGTCCTCGCCCACCCGGAACCGCAGTCTTTCAACGCGCACCTCGTCCGCTGCGGATCGGCGGCGCTTAAGGCCGAAGGCTGGACCGTCTCGACGTCCGACCTCTACGCCATGGGCTTCGATCCGTGCGAACGCCCCGAACATTTTGTCGATCGCGCCGATCCGGCTCGCTTCGACGCCCAGGCCGAGCAGCGGCGCGCCAGCGAAATCGGCGCCCTTCCGAAGGCGGTGACCGACGAGCTGGCGCGGATGGACCGGGCGGACCTGCTCGTCCTGCAATATCCGATGTGGTGGCACCTGCCGCCGGCGATGATGAAGGGCTGGTTCGACCGGGTGCTTGCTTACGGCGCGGCCTATACGAGCAAGAGGCGCTTCGAGAACGGCCGCTTCGTCGGCAAGCGCGCCATGCTGTCGGTGACGGTCGGCGCCAGCCGCAGCACCTACGAACACGACGGGCGCTCGGGCGACATCGATCTGATGCTCTGGCCGGTGAATTTCTCGCTGGCCTTTGTCGGCTACGAGGTGCTCGCCCCCTTTGTCGCCTATGGCGTGGAGGCCGGGCTGCGCTATTCCGACCCTGCCTCGATCGAAGCGCGGTTGACGTCAATCGTCGCCGAATTCGGCGCGACGCTGCCGCGCGTCGGCGAGCGCGCCACAGTCCCGTTCAACCGCATGGAGGAGTGGGGCGAGGACGGCCGAATCGCGCCGGGCGCCCGGTCCATTCGCCGTTCGTCCGCCGAAAGCGGCGCCTCGAGCTGGAGTGATTGCGCCTCCATCCGTCAGGCGTTCGCGCTCACCTCTTCCCCAACCGCTTCAACCAGCCGCGCGCCTGCTTGCGCACATTGGCCGGCGCCGTGCCGCCGTAGGAGGTGCGGCTTCTCACCGAGCGTTCGACGCCGAGCACGCCGTAAACCTCCTGCGTGATGCGCGGCTCGACGCCCTGCATCTCGCTGAGCGGCAGCCGTTCCAGCGCAACGCCCCGCGCCGCCGCCAGCGCGACGATGCGCCCGGTTACGTGATGGGCCTCGCGGAACGGCGTCTTCAGCGTGCGCGCCAGCCAGTCCGCAAGATCCGTCGCGATTGCGTAGCCGGCGCCGGCGGCCGCCTTCATGCGCTTGGCGTCCGGCGTCATGTCCCCGACCATGCCGGTCATCGCGGCCAGGCACAGCGAAAGCGTCGCGATCGCGTCGAAGACGCCTTCCTTGTCCTCCTGCATGTCCTTGGAATAGGCGAGCGGCAGGCCCTTCATCACGCTGAGAAGGCCGACGAGAGCGCCGACGACGCGCCCCGTCTTGCCGCGCACGAGTTCGGCCGCGTCCGGGTTGCGCTTCTGCGGCATGATCGAGGAGCCGGTCGAGAACGCGTCGGAGAGCCTGACAAAGCCGAATTGCGGCGTCGCCCACAAAACGATCTCTTCGGCGAAACGCGACAGATGGGTGGCGCAAATCGCCGCCGCGCTCAGCGTCTCCAACGCGAAGTCGCGGTCGGCGACGCTGTCGAGCGAATTGGCGGTCGGGCGATCGAAGCCGAGGGCGCGGGCCGTCATGTGCCGGTCGATCGGGAAGGAGGTGCCGGCGAGCGCCGCCGCGCCGAGCGGACATTCGTTGAGACGGGCGCGCGCGTCGGCGAAGCGGCCGCGGTCGCGCGCCAGCATTTCGACATAGGCGAGCAGATGGTGGCCAAACGTCACCGGCTGCGCCGATTGCAGATGGGTGAAGCCGGGCATGACCATCGCCGCGCATTCGAGCGCGCGCGTCGCCAGCGCCCGCTGCAGTTCGGCGATTTCGCCCTCGAGCGCGTCGATGGCGTCGCGAATCCAGAGCTTGAAATCCACCGCCACCTGATCGTTGCGCGAGCGCGCGGTGTGCAGCCGGCCCGCCGCGGGGCCGACGATGTCGGCCAGCCGCGCTTCGACATTCATGTGAATGTCCTCGAGCGCGCGCGAGTAGGCGAACGCGCCCGCCTCGATTTCGCCCTTGACTTGAGCGAGACCAGCGGCGATGGCCTCGGCGTCGGCCGGTTCGACGATGCCCTGCTTGGCGAGCATGGCGACGTGGGCCTGCGAACCGGCGATGTCCTGCCTCGCCAGCTTGCGGTCGAAGTCGATGGAGGCGTTGATCTCCTCCATGATGTCAGCCGGGCCGCTGGCGAAACGCCCGCCCCACATCGTGTTGCTCATGGTTACAAGGCCCCGGGATCGAAGATGAGTGAAAACGACAAGCGCAACCGCCTCGTCCGGCTGGCGGGCGGCGGCGTCGCGCTGGCCGCCGTTTTGGCGGTCGCGTCGCTATACGGGAAAGCCCCGGCGCCCGGCAAGACCGAGGCCGACTGCCCGGCCGCCTCCGCGGCGCTCAGCGCGCGCCTGGCGCCGCTTGCCCACGGCGACGTCGCCGCGCTCGCCGTCGACAAGGCGCCCAAGCCCGCGACCCCCATCGCCTTCAATGGCGCGGACGGCCGCAAGCTGACGCTCGCCGATTTTCGCGGCCGCGCGCTGATCCTCAATCTCTGGGCGACCTGGTGCGTTCCCTGCCGCGCCGAAATGCCGGCGCTCGATCGGCTGGAAGCCAAGGCCGGATCCAAGGATTTCGAGGTGGTGGCGGTCAACGTCGACACCGCCCGGCTCGATCGGCCGAAGGCCTTTCTCGATGGCATCGGCGTTGCGTCGCTGGCGCGCTACGCCGACCCGAGCGGCGATTCCTTCGAGAGCCTGCGCGTCGCCGGCAAGGCGCTCGGCCTGCCCACCAGCCTCGTGATCGACAAGAACGGCTGCGAACTCGGCGTCGTCGCCGGCCCCGTCAACTGGGATTCCGACGACGCCGCCAAGGTGGTCGAGGCGCTGAAGGGCGGGTGACCCTGCGCGACCCTCATCCGTCGCGGCTTCGCCGCGCCGCCATCCCTCAAGTCTGCGGCTGCGGCTCCAAGCCGGCGTTGGGGCCGAAGCTGCGCGGCTTGCCGGTCGCGGGCACGGCCGGGCGAGGCGGGGGCGGCGGCCCCTTGTCGGCCGAATCGCGCACCGGGCGAACGCCCTTGAGCAATCCGAGGATTTCCTCGCCCGTCAGGGTCTCGAACTCCATCAGGCCGTTGGCGAGGGCCTCGAGATCGGCGCGCCGTTCGGTCAGGATGCGGGTGGCGGTCTCGTGCGCCTCGCTGACCAGCCGGCGCACTTCCTCGTCGATCGTCTTGGCGGTCTCCTCGGAAATGTTCTGTTGGCGGCCCATGGTGTAACCGAGGAACACTTCCTCCTGGTTCTCGCCGTACATGACCGTGCCGAGTTTCTCGGAGAAGCCGAGCCGCGTCACCATCGCGCGCGCGATCTTGGTCACCTGCTGGATGTCGCCGGCGGCGCCCGAGGTCACCTTGTCCTTGCCGAACACCAGCTCCTCGGCGACGCGCCCGCCCATCGACATCGCCAGCAAGGCGATCAGCTGTTCGTAGCTCTGCGAGATCTGGTCGCGCTCGGGCAGCGACTGCACCATGCCGAGCGCCCGGCCGCGCGGAATGATCGTCGCCTTGTGGATCGGCGTGCTCGCCGGCATGGCGACGGAGACCAGCGCGTGACCGGCTTCGTGATAGGCGGTCAGCTTCTTCTCGTCGTCGGTCATCAGGAGCGTGCGCCGCTCGGCGCCCATCATGATCTTGTCGCGCGCGTCCTCGAACTCCGCCCGGGTGACGACGCGCTTGCCGCGCCGCGCCGCCAGAAGAGCCGATTCGTTGACGAGGTTCATCAAGTCGGCGCCGGAAAAGCCCGGCGTGCCGCGCGCCACCACCTTGAGGTCGACGTCGGGCGCAAGCGGAACCTTGCGCACGTGCACGCGCAGGATCTTCTCGCGGCCGACGAAGTCGGGGTTCGAGATGACGATCTGCCGGTCGAAACGACCGGGGCGCAAGAGCGCGGGATCGAGCACGTCGGGACGGTTGGTCGCGGCGATGATGATGATGCCTTCGTTTTGCTCG
Organism: uncultured Alphaproteobacteria bacterium; assembly: GCA_963755075.1. Lineage (GTDB taxonomy): Bacteria > Pseudomonadota > Alphaproteobacteria > Rhizobiales > Beijerinckiaceae > Roseiarcus. The sequence continues at coordinate 9,760 of CAVWKL010000036.1, read as the reverse complement.
AAGCCGTCCATTTCGACCAGCAACTGGTTGAGCGTCTGTTCGCGCTCGTCGTTGCCGCCGCCGAGGCCCGCGCCGCGATGGCGCCCGACCGCGTCGATTTCGTCGATGAAGATGATGCAGGGCGCGTTCTTCTTGGCCTGCTCGAACATGTCGCGCACGCGGCTCGCGCCGACGCCGACGAACATTTCGACGAAGTCGGAGCCCGAGATGGTGAAGAACGGCACGTTGGCTTCGCCCGCCACCGCGCGCGCCGTCAGCGTCTTGCCGGTGCCGGGAGGGCCGACCAGCAGCACGCCGCGCGGGATGCGCCCGCCGAGCTTCTGGAACTTCTGCGGATCGCGCAGGAATTCGACGATCTCCTGCAGATCCTCCTTGGCCTCGTCGATGCCCGCCACGTCCTCGAAGGTGACGCGGCCCTGCGCCTCGTTGAGGAGCTTGGCCTTGGACTTGCCGAAACCCATCGCCTTGCCGGCGCCGCCCTGCATCTGGCGGGACATGTAGATCCACACGCCGAGGAACAAGAGCAGCGGCAGGCCGTTGATGAGCAGCGTCAGAAGCCAGGAATTGCCGTCCGACGGCGGCCGGGCGGTGATCGTGACGTCCTTCTTATAGAGCGTGTCGACGAGCCCGGGGTCGCTCGGCGCATAGGTGACGAAGGCGCGCCCGTCCTTGTAGTGACCGGAGATGTCCGGCCCGGCGATCGTCACGTCGCGGATATGGCCGGCGTCGGCCTCCGTCAGCAACTGGCTGAACGTGATGTCGCTGCTCGGCGCCTTCTGGGCCGGGCTCTGAAACAGAGTGACCAGCGCCAGGACGAGCAGAAATATGATCACCCAGAGGGCGAAATTCCGAAAATTTGGGTTCATCGCATTCCCATCGACAGCGGCGCGGCCGGAAAGTTCCGAGTCGAACCCGACTGTCCCAAACGGTCATTTAAGCGCGCCGGGCACAATTGCCAAGTGAAGCCGAACACTCTGAACATCGAATGAAGCACGGCAATAGCGGCTTTCTCGCGACCGAATCATCGCGCGCCGGAACTGGCGTCAGGCTCGCTTGGCCGACGGCAAGACGAGGCGGCCGCCGGATCAGGACGGCGGAAGCGCAATCGCCGCCCCCCGCCGCCGAGCCGCCGAGGGCGCCAAAAAAGCGCGACGAGCGGGAATAAACCGCCGCCCCCGCGAGTCCACTCCTTGATCGGCGCAGGGCCGAGCGAGGAGAATCGACATGGCGCACGAAGACGAAAAGGGCATCGACCGCCGCGGCGCGCTCGAATGCATGATTTGGGCGGGAACCGGCGTCCTGTGGACGGTCGCCGGCGGCGTGCCGAAATCGAGCATCTTGGGGTCGGCTGAGGCCGCGGAGGCGGGCTTCAGTTTTCTGCAGATTTCCGACAGCCATGTGGGCTTCGACAAGCCGGCCAATCCCAACGCGCTCGGCACCTTGCAGGAGGCGATCGACAAGGTCGTCGCGATGCCCGGCAAGCCGGCCTTCATGATCCACACCGGCGACATCACCCATCTCTCCAAGCCCAAGCAATTCGACGACGCCGATCAGGCGATCGGCGCGGCCAAGCTCGAGGTTCACTATGTGCCGGGCGAGCACGACGTCATCGACGAGGGGCAAGGCAAGGCCTATCTCGATCGCTACGGCAAGAACGCCAAAGGCGCCGGCTGGTATGCGTTCGATCAGGCCGGGGTCCATTTCATCGGCCTCGTCAATGTCGTCGCCCTCAAGGCCGGCGGCATGGGCAGTCTCGGCGCCGAGCAGCTCGCTTGGCTCGCCGACGACCTTGCCGGGCGAAGCGCCTCGACGCCGATCGTGGTGTTCGCCCATATCCCGCTGTGGACGATCGCCCCCGAATGGGGCTGGGGGACCGACGATTCGGCCCAGGCGCTGGCGCTGCTCGCCCGCTTCGGCTCGGTCACCGTGTTGAACGGCCACATCCATCAGCTGATGCAGAAGGTCGAGGGCAATGTCGCCTTCTACACCGCGCGCTCGACCGCCTTCCCGCAGCCCGCGCCCGGCACGGCGCCCGCGCCCGGGCCGATGCTGGTTCCCGCCGGCGAGCTGCGCAAGTGGCTCGGCGTCAGAACCGTCGTCGTTCAGCCCGGCGTCAAGGACCTCGCCGTCACCGACGTCGCGCTCGCCTCATGAAAGGGACCGCCATGACAATGATATCCTGTCTCACGCGCCGCGCGGCGCTGCTCGCGCCCGCTGCGGCGCTCGCCCTGCTCGCGCTTCCCTCGCTGGCCCTGGCGGACAACGCCAAAGTCGGCATCGACAACTTCGCCTTCACGCCCGACGTGCTGACGGTCAAGCCGGGGACGACGGTCATTTTCGAAAATCACGACGACATTCCCCATCTCGTCGTCGCCGTCGACGGAAAATATCGTTCCAAAGCGCTGGACACCAACGATCAATTCAGCGTTACCTTCGATAAGCCCGGAGAGTATGCGTATTATTGCGGCCTGCACCCGCATATGAAAGGCAAGATCGTCGTCGCTCCATGAACCCTGGAGGAGCCGTGATCAGCGAAGGGGCCCATAGGCGTTTTTCCGAGCTGGTGCTGCCGCACCTCGACGACGCCTATGGCCTCGCCCGCTGGCTCACCGGCAGCGCCACCGACGCCGAGGACGTCGTCCAGGACGCCTGCATGCGGGCGCTCGCCTCGCTCGACGCCGCCGTCGTCGAGCGGCCCCGCGCCTGGGTGCTGACGATCGTGCGCAACACCGCCTTCACCTGGCTCGCCAAGAACCGGCCGAAGGCCGTCTTGCTCACCGACGATGCGCAGTTGCTGGAGAACGCCGCCGCCAGAGACCCTGGCGCAGGCGCGCCCGATCCGGAGGAGGCCATGATCGCCGCAGCCGACGAGGCGGCGCTCGAATCGGCGATCCAGGCGCTGCCGCACCTGTTCCGAGAGGTTGTCGTCATGCGCGACATAAATGGACTGAGCTATCGCGACATCGCCGCGGCGATCGGCGCGCCGACCGGGACGGTGATGTCGAGGCTGGCGCGGGGACGCGCCGCGTTGATCGACGCGTTGCGGGGTCGCCGATGACCGACCCGCAAGCCGACAATCGCGCGCTGCTCCTCCAGGCGGCCCTCGACGGCGAGCTCGACGCCGCGGGCATGATCGAGCTCGAGGCCCGCCTTGCCGCCGACCCGGCGCTGGCGGCCGAATACGCGCGGCTCGTCGCCCTCAGCCAGGCGATCCGCGCGCGCGCCCCCCGCCCCAAGGCGCCCGACGCCTTGCGCGCTCGCGTGATTGCGATGGCCGAGACCGCCCGCCCGAAGCCCCCGGCTTCCCGGGCGCGCCGTCCCGCGCCGCGCCTTGCGGACTACGGCCGTCTTGCCGCTTCCTTGGTCTTGGGAATCGTGGTGGGCGCCGGCGTCTATGGGGCAATCTTGCCGCCGCGCGGCGACGACGGCGTCGACCGCGCGCTGGTCGCCGGGTACATTCGCGGCCGGCTCGCGGCTCAGTCGGTCGACATCGCGACGTCGGATCGGCACACGGTCAAGCCTTGGCTGGCGGGCAAGGTCGCGGGCGCGACGACGGTCGTCGACCTCAAGGGGGACGGATTTCCCTTGGTCGGCGGACGGGTCGACGTCGTCGGCAGCACGCCGATCCCAACGCTGATCTATCAGCGCCGCGAGCACCAGATCGCGCTGAGCGAGATCCCCGCGCCTCGCGGCAGCGTTGCGAGCGAGCCGCGACGCTCGACGCGCGACGGCTATGCATTGCTCGAATGGACCGAGGCGGGCAGATCGGAGACGGCGGCAAAGAGGCGGCCCGCCTCGGTCCATTCGAGCAATGCATAGCCGTCGCGCGTCGAGCGTCGCGGCTCGCTCGCAACGCTGCCGCGAGGCGCGGGGATCTCGCTCAGCGCGATCTGGTGCTCGCGGCGCTGATAGATCAGCGTTGGGATCGGCGTGCTGCCGACGACGTCGACCCGTCCGCCGACCAAGGGAAATCCGTCCCCCTTGAGGTCGACGACCGTCGTCGCGCCCGCGACCTTGCCCGCCAGCCAAGGCTTGACCGTGTGCCGATCCGACGTCGCGATGTCGACCGACTGAGCCGCGAGCCGGCCGCGAATGTACCCGGCGACCAGCGCGCGGTCGACGCCGTCGTCGCCGCGCGGCGGCAAGATTGCCCCATAGACGCCGGCGCCCACCACGATTCCCAAGACCAAGGAAGCGGCAAGACGGCCGTAGTCCGCAAGGCGCGGCGCGGGACGGCGCGCCCGGGAAGCCGGGGGCTTCGGGCGGGCGGTCTCGGCCATCGCAATCACGCGAGCGCGCAAGGCGTCGGGCGCCTTGGGGCGGGGGGCGCGCGCGCGGATCGCCTGGCCGAGGGCGACGAGCCGCGCGTATTCGGCCGCCAGCGCCGGGTCGGCGGCAAGGCGGGCCTCGAGCTCGATCATGCCCGCGGCGTCGAGCTCGCCGTCGAGGGCCGCCTGGAGGAGCAGCGCGCGATTGTCGGCTTGCGGGTCGGTCATCGGCGACCCCGCAACGCGTCGATCAACGCGGCGCGTCCCCGCGCCAGCCTCGACATCACCGTCCCGGTCGGCGCGCCGATCGCCGCGGCGATGTCGCGATAGCTCAGTCCATTTATGTCGCGCATGACGACAACCTCTCGGAACAGGTGCGGCAGCGCCTGGATCGCCGATTCGAGCGCCGCCTCGTCGGCTGCGGCGATCATGGCCTCCTCCGGATCGGGCGCGCCTGCGCCAGGGTCTCTGGCGGCGGCGTTCTCCAGCAACTGCGCATCGTCGGTGAGCAAGACGGCCTTCGGCCGGTTCTTGGCGAGCCAGGTGAAGGCGGTGTTGCGCACGATCGTCAGCACCCAGGCGCGGGGCCGCTCGACGACGGCGGCGTCGAGCGAGGCGAGCGCCCGCATGCAGGCGTCCTGGACGACGTCCTCGGCGTCGGTGGCGCTGCCGGTGAGCCAGCGGGCGAGGCCATAGGCGTCGTCGAGGTGCGGCAGCACCAGCTCGGAAAAACGCCTATGGGCCCCTTCGCTGATCACGGCTCCTCCAGGGTTCATGGAGCGACGACGATCTTGCCTTTCATATGCGGGTGCAGGCCGCAATAATACGCATACTCTCCGGGCTTATCGAAGGTAACGCTGAATTGATCGTTGGTGTCCAGCGCTTTGGAACGATATTTTCCGTCGACGGCGACGACGAGATGGGGAATGTCGTCGTGATTTTCGAAAATGACCGTCGTCCCCGGCTTGACCGTCAGCACGTCGGGCGTGAAGGCGAAGTTGTCGATGCCGACTTTGGCGTTGTCCGCCAGGGCCAGCGAGGGAAGCGCGAGCAGGGCGAGCGCCGCAGCGGGCGCGAGCAGCGCCGCGCGGCGCGTGAGACAGGATATCATTGTCATGGCGGTCCCTTTCATGAGGCGAGCGCGACGTCGGTGACGGCGAGGTCCTTGACGCCGGGCTGAACGACGACGGTTCTGACGCCGAGCCACTTGCGCAGCTCGCCGGCGGGAACCAGCATCGGCCCGGGCGCGGGCGCCGTGCCGGGCGCGGGCTGCGGGAAGGCGGTCGAGCGCGCGGTGTAGAAGGCGACGTTGCCCTCGACCTTCTGCATCAGCTGATGGATGTGCCCGTTGAGCACGGTGACCGAGCCGAAGCGGGCGAGCAGCGCCAGCGCCTGGGCCGAATCGTCGGTGCCCCAGCCCCATTCGGGGGCGATCGTCCACAGCGGGATATGGGCGAACACCACGATCGGCGTCGAGGCGCTTCGCCCGGCAAGGTCGTCGGCGAGCCAAGCGAGCTGCTCGGCGCCGAGATTGCCCATGCCGCCGGCCTTGAGGTCGACGACATTGACGAGGCCGATGAAATGCACGCCCGGCTGATCGAACGCATACCAGCCGGCGCCCTTGGCGCTTCTTGCCGTAGCGATCGAGATAGGCCTTGCCTTGCCCCTCGTCGATGACGTCGTGCTCGCCCGGCACATAGTGAACCTCGAGCTTGGCCGCGCCGATCGCCTGATCGGCGTCGTCGAATTGCTTGGGCTTGGAGAGATGGGTGATGTCGCCGGTGTGGATCATGAAGGCCGGCTTGCCGGGCAGCGCGACGACCTTGTCGATCGCCTCCTGCAAGGTGCCGAGCGCGTTCGGATTGGCCGGCTTGTCGAACCCCATGTGGCTGTCGGAAATCTGCAGAAAGCTGAAGTCGCCGCCTCCGCGGCCTCAGCCGATCCCGAAGATGCTCCGATTTCGGCACGCCGCCGGCGACCGTCCACAGCACGCCGGTTCCCGCCCAAATCATGCATTCCAGCGCGCCGCGGCGGTCGATGCCCTTTTCGTCTTCGTGCGCCATGTCGATTCTCCTCGCTCGGCCCTGCGCCGATCAAGGAGTGGACTCGCGGGGGCGGCGGTTTATTCCCGCTCGTCGCGCTTTTTTGGCGCCCTCGGCGGCTCGGCGGCGGGGGGCGGCGATTGCGCTTCCGCCGTCCTGATCCGGCGGCCGCCCCGTCTTGCCGTCGGCCAAGCGAGCCGACGCCAGTTCCGGCGCGCGACGATCGGTCGCGAGAAAGCCGCTATTGCCGTGCTTCATTCGATGTTCAGAGTGTTCGGCTTCACTTGGCAATTGTGCCCGGCGCGCTTAAATGACCGTTTGGGACAGTCGGGTTCGACTCGGAACTTTCCGGCCGCGCCGCTGTCGATGGGAATGCGATGAACCCAAATTTTCGGAACTTCGCCCTCTGGGTGATCATTTTTCTGCTCGTCCTGGCGCTGGTCACTCTGTTCCAGAGCCCGGCCCAGAAGGCGCCGAGCAGCGACATCACGTTCAGCCAGTTGCTGACGGAGGCCGACGCCGGCCATATCCGCGACGTCACGATCGCCGGGCCGGACATTTCCGGCCACTACAAGGACGGGCGCGCGTTCCAGCACCTATGCGCCGAACGATCCCGGCCTCGTCGACACGCTGTACAAGAAGGACGTGACGATCACGGCCAAGCCGCCGTCCGACGGCAATTCCTGGCTGCTGACGCTGCTCATCAACGGCCTGCCGCTGCTGCTGTTCCTCGGCGTGTGGATCTACATGTCCCGGCAGATGCAGGGCGGCGCCGGCAAGGCGATGGGCTTCGGCAAGTCGCAAGGCCAAGCTGCTGACCGAGGCGCAGGGCCGCGTCACCTTCGAGGACGTCGCCGGCGTCGACGAGGCCAAGGAAGACCTGCAGGAGATCGTCGAATTCCTGCGCGACCCGCAGAAGTTCCAGAAGCTCGGCGGCACGCATCCCGCGCGGCGTGCTGCTGGTCGGCCCTCCCGGCACCGGCAAGACGCTGACCGCGCGCGCGGTCGCGGGCGAAGCCAACGTGCCGTTCTTCACCATTTCGGGCTCCGACTTCGTCGAAATGTTCGTCGGCGTCGGCGCGAGCCGCGTGCGCGACATGTTCGAGCAGGCCAAGAAGAACGCGCCCTGCATCATCTTCATCGACGAAATCGACGCGGTCGGCCGCCATCGCGGCGCGGGCCTCGGCGGCGGCAACGACGAGCGCGAGCAGACGCTCAACCAGTTGCTGGTCGAGATGGACGGCTTCGAGCAGAACGAAGGCATCATCATCATCGCCGCGACCAACCGGCCCGACGTGCTCGATCCGGCGCTGCTGCGCCCCGGCCGCTTCGACCGGCAGATCGTGATCTCGAACCCCGACTTCATCGGCCGCGAGAAGATCCTGCGCGTCCACGTGCGCAAGGTTCCGCTGGCGCCCGACGTCGACCTCAAGGTCGTCGCGCGCGGCACGCCGGGCTTCTCCGGCGCCGACCTGATGAACCTCGTCAACGAGGCGGCGCTGCTCGCGGCGCGCCGCGGCAAGCGCGTCGTCACCCGGGCCGAGTTCGAGGATTCGCGCGACAAGATCATGATGGGCGCCGAGCGGCGCACCCTGATCATGACCGAGGAGGAGAAGCGCCTGACCGCCTATCACGAGGCCGGCCATGCGCTGGTCTCCGTCTCGATGCCGGCCTCGACGCCGATCCACAAGGCGACGATCATTCCGCGCGGCCGCGCGCTGGGCATGGTGCAGTCGCTGCCGGAGCGCGACCAGATTTCGCAGAGCTACGAGCAGCTGATCGCCATGCTCGCGATGTCGATGGGCGGCCGCGTCGCCGAGGAGCTCGTGTTCGGCAAGGACAAGGTGACCTCGGGCGCCGCCGGCGACATCCAGCAGGTGACCAAGATCGCCCGCGCGATGGTGACCCGGCTCGGCTTCTCCGAGAAGCTCGGCACGGTCATGTACGGCGAGAACCAGGACGAGGTGTTCCTCGGCTATTCCATGGGCCGCCAGCAGAACATTTCCGAGGAGACCGCCGAGACGATCGACGAGGAAGTGCGCCGGCTGGTGCAGAAGCGCACGAGACCGCCACGCCGCATCCTGACCGAACGGCGCGCCGATCTCGAGACGCTCGCTAACGGCCTGATGGAGTTCGAGACCCTGACGGGCGACGAGATCGTTGGCCTGCTGCAGGGCGTTCGCCCGGTGCGCGACTCGGCCGACAAGGAGCCGCCGGCGGCGCCGCGCGCCGCCGTGCCCGCGACCGGCAAGCCGCGCAGCTATGGCCCCGACGCCGGCCTGGAGCCGCAGCCGCAGACCTGACGGAGGACCCCCCCCCGGGTCCGCATGCGGGAGAAGGTGGCGCCCGGATGAGGGTCACCCCCCCTTCATCGCATCGGCGACCTTCGCCGCATCGGCCGAATGCAATCGAGGGGGCCGGCGACGACGCCGAGCTCGCAGCCGTCCTTGTCGATCAACAGGCTGGTCGGCAGGCCGAGCGCCTTGCCGGCGACGCGCAGGCTTTCGAAGGAGTCGGCGGTCGGGTCGGCGTAGCGCGCGAGCGACTTGACGCCAATTCCGTCGAGAAAGGCCTTCGGCCGATCGAGCCGCGCGGTGTCGACGTTGACCGCCACCACTTCGAAGTCCTTGGAGCCGGCCTTCGCTTCCAGGCGATCGAGTGCGGGCATTTCGGCGCGGCAGGGGACGCACCAGGTCGCCCAGAGATTGAGGACGAGCGCGCGGCCGCGAAAATCGGCGAGCGTAAGCTTGCGGCCGTCCGCGCCATTGAAGGCGATGGGGATCTCGGGCTTGGGCGCCTTGTCGACGGCGAGCGCGGCGATGTCGCCGTGGGCGAGCGGCGCCAGGCGCGCGCTGAGCGCCGCGGAGGCGGCCGGGCATTCGGCCTCGGCCTTGCCGGGCGCCGGGGCTTTCCCGTATAGCGACGCGACCGCCGAGACGGCCGCCAGCGCGACGCCGCCGCCCGCCAGCCGGACGAGGCGGCTGCGCTTGTCGTTTTCACTCATCTTCGATCCCGGGGCCTTGCCATCATGAGCAACACGATGTGGGGCGGGCGTTTCGCCAGCGGCCCGGCTGAAATCATGGAGGAGATCAACGCCTCCATCGACTTCGACCGCAAGCTGGCGAGGCAGGACATCGCCGGTTCGCAGGCCCACGTCGCCATGCTCGCCAAGCAGGGCATCGTCGAACCGGCCGACGCCGAGGCCATCGCCGCTGGTCTCGCTCAAGTCAAGGGCGAAATCGAGGCGGGCGCGTTCGCCTACTCGCGCGCGCTCGAGGACATTCACATGAATGTCGAAGCGCGGCTGGCCGACATCGTCGGCCCCGCGGCGGGCCGGCTGCACACCGCGCGCTCGCGCAACGATCAGGTGGCGGTGGATTTCAAGCTCTGGATTCGCGACGCCATCGACGCGCTCGAGGGCGAAATCGCCGAACTGCAGCGGGCGCTGGC
>CAVWKL010000035.1:0-6075 GCA_963755075.1 uncultured Alphaproteobacteria bacterium | reverse complement strand
TTTTTTTCCCGTCTACTGGTTCCGTTGCGTATTGCTCTCCTCGGCGCTGGGATTCCGCTTCGGGAGAGCCATCGCCGGACGAGGTTTCGGCATGCGCCAGGAGCCGCTTGAGGAGCATTTCCGGAGTGACCCCGGTGCGCCCGGCTGGGGGTGTTTTCGGCCTTGCGGAAGAAGTTTCCATATAACCGCTCAACTTCGATATCCCTTTGAATTCCCGGAGTGCTATTGCGGCATCCTACCACGGAAGAGATGAGAATACCAGTACCTAATTCAGACAACCGCATATTTTTACTACTCTGTTGAAACTGCTGTGTTTGGGTTCGCACATTTGAGCCCCGCGAAGCTGGCGCGACGCGAACAGGCGAGCACATCCGGTGGAAACCCGTTCCAGGTACCGGCAAAAAGCGACTTGCCTCAATTTGAATGGCGATATGGGCGATATGCCCAGCGAGCTTACCGGCGTCGTGATCCTTGACCAGCTTGGTCAGCGACGGCTCGTCGAGCGTGGCGAGCACGTGCGCCAGCGTGTCCGTGTCCTTGAAGCCGGGTGCGAAGTTCGCCCCATAATGTTTGCGCAAAGTGCCGACGTGGGTGTTGCCGTGCTTGCGGTGAATCTCGCCATTCTTGTCGCGATGACGTTGGTCGAGGCCCGGCTCTTTCATGGCGCTCCCCCTGGGTTCGAGCGCGCCGAGGCTAGCGCGGTTCGCGCCGAGGGAAAGGGGCGCCGGCGCATTGCGCCTGGGCCCGCGCGAGCATCGCCAACGCGAGAAATTCAGTCGGCGATCGCCTCGATTTTTGGATCGCTTCGTTTCGCGCGCGACGGCCCCGCATCAAGCGGGCCGGCGGCCGGCGGCCGAGCGGCCATGCCGAGCAGGAAGCGAGTGGGCGCGAAGGGCCGCACGAGCCAATGATAGATGGCGAGCGTGCTCGCCGTCGCCATGAGCCAGATCAGCAGCGCCAGCACGCCCGCGGGAAGGTCGAGCCGAAGCACGGCCATCCCGATCAATAGCACCGGAACGTGATGCAACACGTAGACCGGCAGCGTCGCTTCCGCGAGATAGCGCATGACCGGGCTGGGCGGCGGCGCATGGCGCGACGCCAAGCCCAGCGAGGCGGCGCTGACGCCCCAGGCGGCCGCCGCGACGAAGAACGGCAGGAGGCTCGGCTCGCCCCACAGCGCGAGACCGGCGGAACCACCCAGCCCGAGCAAGGCGAGCGGCGCAGTCTGGGCGCGCGTCCGCCGCTCGAAGCCCGGCCAGGCGGCCATCATCGCGCCGATGAGGAAGCACAAGCCGAAGAAGGCGAAATTCGCCCAGTCGGCGATGAGGTTTGGCAGGAACGGCCAGTAGCCGCGTAAGCCCGCCAGCAGGCCGGCGATGGCCAGCGCCGGCAGCCAGACGACCCATGCCGGGGGGATCGCCGGCGAAGCCGAGCGGCGCGCCAGCGGCGCGAGGATCGGCAGAAACAAGACCGAGATCAGGAACAAATAGGCCAGAAACCAAAGGTGTGACCACGTCACCAAATTGAGGCGCCCGAAGTAATGCGGCAGGAACGCGAGGAAGCCCATCTCCGGCGGCGGCGCCAAACGGAAGCCGCCAAGACCCATGTCGCGCCCGTTGCACAACTCCACGTATTTGATGATCGGCCCCAGGAAAACGACGCCAGCGACCAGCGGCACGAACACGCGCCTCACCCGCTCGCCGAGGAATTGCCCAGGCCGCCGATGGCGCAGCGACACGACCGCCGACCATCCCGCCAGCAAGAAAAAGCCGGGCATCACCGTGAAGTGCAGAAACTCGTTGAGCGTCGAGGCGATCGCCCACGATGCGGCGCTCTTTACGTGGTAGCGCGGCTCCGCGGCGAAAATCAGCAGCGCATGCTGAAGGATCACCGCGCCGCAGAAGACGACGCGCAGCAGATCGATATCCGTGCGCCGATCGGCTGCCCCGACGCGACAATCGACTTCGGCGGTCATCGCCGATGACCAGAGAGCCCGAGCGGCGCCGCCAAAGAATAGCGGCCGGTCGCTGTCGTCGCTTCGCCCGCATTGGCGCGCCCGATCGGGCCGATGAGCGGCGCTGCGCGTAACGCGAGTGGGATTGAGCAGGGCGCCGCCAGGTTCGGCTCCCCAAAGCGGATGAGCGCAAACTGTCACTCGGATGCGGCGGCCAGTCAAGCGCGCCCAGCGGCTTGGCGCGCAAGCTGGCCTGGGCGGGGCGGTTCTGCTACACCGAGCCGCCGAGGCGAGCGGCGCAAAGACGCCGTCGAACTCGGTTCCGGCTCAACTCTTTCCGCCGTGGGGGGCGAGGCGCCCGCAAGGAGGAAATCTGATGAAGGCCACCGAAGCCGAGGCTCGCCGCGCCGCGCCGTTGCGCACGCCCACCGACCTCAGTTCGCAAGCGACCCGCGACATTTCCGCGGCGCTGAATCTGCTGCTCGCCGACGTCTTCGCCCTCTATATGAAAACGAAGAACTTTCACTGGCATATGTCCGGTCCGCACTTTCGCGACTATCATCTCATGCTCGACGAGCAGGCCGATCAGATTTTCGCGATGACCGACCCGATCGCCGAGCGGGTGCGCAAGATCGGCGGACGGACGCTGCATTCCATCGGCGAGATCGCCCGTCAGCAGCGCGTGTTGGACAATGACGCCGAATACGTCGCGCCGCTCGATATGCTGGCGGAATTGCGCGACGACAATCAACGGCTGGCCGCCTCGATGCGCGAGGCGCACGCGGTTTGCGACGAGGCCGAGGACGTGGCGAGCGCGAGCCTGATTGAAGCGTGGATCGACGAGACGGAGCGCCGCGCCTGGTTCCTCTTCGAGGCGACCCGCTTCGGCGACGAGCCCGGTCGGTAGCCGCAGGCGACGGTTCCGCCGCGATCGCGGCGCGCTTTGCCAGGAAAGGACGGCCCGCCGGCCGCGGCGCGACCGTGGCGTTGGCGCGTCGCCGATCGCACGGCCGCGACCCCGTGCGGGAACGCGGGCGCGCGCCTTGCGCCAATCAGCCCCTCACCAGCGACGCCGCCACCCGCCGCGCCCGCTGACCAACCTGAGAAGGATCAGCAAGACGATCGCGCCAATGGTGGCGTTGATGATCAGCGAGACGATGCCGACGCCGAGATGGATATTCAATTTGGGCAGCAGCCAATCGCCGATGAACGCGCCGACGACGCCGATCACAAGGTCGCCGATCAGTCCGTATCCGCCGCCCCGCACGATCTGGCCGGCGAGCCAGCCGGCGACGATGCCGACGACAATGATGACGACGAGGCTTTCGTTCGACAAATTCATGGCGCTCCCCTCTGCGGCGCTATGCCTGTGCGACCTTTAGCCGAAGCCGGAACGCGACTCAACCTGCCGATCACTATCGCGCCGGCGGTGGCGCGCGCGGGCGAAGCAGGCCGTCGAAGAGGCGTCGCCGGCGAAGGCGCGCCCTGCCGCTCCTCTTCGTCGCGTCAGCCGATCTCCAGCGCGAAGGGCGCCCCTCGAAGCACTCCTCGCCGCGGCCGATCGCCTCGATCGCGCCGATCATCCGGCCGGCGCGGCCGAGCTTGGCGTCGGCGAGCGCGACGAGGCGCGCGTTGGGCGTAGCCGTCGGCGAAGCCGCGCGCAGCTTGCGCGCGATTTCGCCTTCGTCGCGCCGCGGCGCCAGCGCGCAGGCGGAAATGAACGCCGCCGCGGTCGAACGGCTGACCCCGGCGAAACAATGGATGAGCAGCGGCGCGGCGCGATCCCAGGAGCCGACGAAATCGAGCAATTGGCGCACGTGCGCGTTCGCCGGCGTGACTTGGCCCGGCGCATCTTCGACGATATCGCCAACGCCGATGTAGAGATGGCGATCGGGCGCGATTCCCTTCGGCCGCACCACGCGTGTCCCCGGATTGAGCAGCGTCACCAGCGACCGGGCGCCGGTCGCCTCGACGGTTTCGTCGATCAGCGCGAGCGGACAGACGTGAATGCGCGGCATGAGCGGCTTCCTTTCGGCTCGGCGGCGTCACGGGGCCGCCAGGGGCGCGCCGTCGAGCTCGGCAAAGCGTTTCAGGAAGAGCGCCTGAGCCTCGGCCGGCCGCAACGGTTCGAGATAGGCGGCGAAACCCTTCAGCGCAAGCTTGGGCGCGCCGAAGAACTTGCGCGCCTCAGTGACGGAGAAGCCGGCAAGGGCGGTGGCTTCGAGATAGGCGGCGATGCGGTCGGCGGCCTTGACCGCCTTGGCGAGTTCAGGCGCCGTCTCGGCGGGCAGACCGTAGCGGAGGAAGATCGCCCGCAACAACCTTTTCTCGACGATCTTGTAGTCGCCGCCGATCGCCGCTTTGAACGGCGAAATCATGTCGCCGATCACGTATTCCGGCGCGTCGTGGAGCAGCGCGGCGAGGCGCTCTGCCCGACCCGCCGACGGCGCGCCGGCGCCGAACGCCGCTTCGACGAGAAGCGAATGCTGCGCCACCGAGAATATCTCCGGCCCGCGCGTTTGGCCGTTCCAGCGCGCGACGCGCGCCAGGCCATGGGCGATGTCGGCGATCTCGACGTCGAGCGGCGAAGGGTCGATGAGATCGAGCCGGCGCCCCGAGAGCATGCGCTGCCAGGCGCGCGGCTTGGCGGTCGCGCTCATCGCGGCGCGCTCGGCGCCAGGGCGCGGCACGCGCTATGGCGATGGCAGGCGACGAGGTGGTCGTTGACCATGCCGGTCGCCTGCATGAAGGCGTAGACGATCGTCGGGCCGACGAAATTGCCGCCGCGCGCGCGCAGGTCCTTGGCGATGGCGCGCGAGACTTCGCTCTCGGCCGGGATTTCGCTCGTCGCGCGGCGCGCGTTGTCGATCGGCCGTCCGTCGACGAAGCCCCAGAGATGGCGGGCCAGGCCGCCGCTGCTCGGCAAGGTCGAGCGCGATGCGCGCGAGCGCGATCGTCGCCTCGATCTTGGCGCGGTTGCGCACGATGCCGGGGTCGGCCATCAGCGCCTCGACCTTCGCGGCGTCGTAGCGCACGATTTTTTCGGGCTCGAAGCCGTCGAAGGCGGCGCGGAACGCCTCGCGCTTGCGCAGGATGGTGATCCACGAGAGCCCGGCCTGGAAGCCGTCGAGCACGAGCTTTTCGAACATCGCGCGGTCGTCCCATTCGGGCACGCCCCATTCCTCGTCGTGATAGGCGACGTAGAGCGGATCGTGCGCCCGGCCAGGGGCAGCGGCGAAGCCCGTCGGCGTGAGCGAGGGCGGCGGTCGGGCGGATGGGTTTCGGTTTTTCGGCCATGGCGCTTCTTAGCGCGCCTTTTCCCGCGATGCAGCCCGAATCGCCTCGCCGATCGGCGCCTGCAACGCGGCGTCGTCGTTGGCGGCGCGGTTGACGGCACGGGCCGATCGGCGACCAGTTCGAGCGCGGCTTCCGGCGCCGGGCGCAGCAGCGCGGTCGCCGTCGCGCGCGTCGACGCCGTCGTTGTCGAGCCAGATCGAGAACGCTTCGGGTTCAAGCAGATCGCCGGCATGCGGTCGTGGATCAGCGCCATCAGGCGATTGGCGGCGACGGTGATGATGCAGGCGGTGTCGATTTCGCCGCCGCTCGGGTCGCTCCAGGTTTCCATCAGGCCGGCGAAGCCGATCGGCGCGCGATCGACGCGGCGGATCAGGTAGGGCGCTTGGCCGGCGCCCTCGCCCGCCGGCGCGGCGCGCCGCCATTCGTAGAAGCCGTCGGCGATAACCAGGCAACGGCGCCGCCTGAGCGCGGCGCGAAAGCTCGGCTTCTCCGCCAGAGTTTCCGCGCGCGCGTTGATGAGGAGGGGAAACTCCTTGGGATCCTTGACGAAGCCGGGCAGGAAGCCCCAGCGCGCGAGCAGAAAATGACGCTCGAGGCCGCCGGTGTGGGCGCGCGCGACGACGATCGGAATCGGCTGCGTCGGCGCGATATTGTAGCGCGGCGGAAAATTGGGCTGCTCGACGTAGGCAAAGAACGCGCGCACCGCCTCCGGCGGCAGCGTGATCGCAAATCGTCCGCACATCTTCGCCTCCTCGAGCGCCTTGCGCCGATGATCGGCGCAAGGCCGATGCGCTGTCCACTGCGAAAGAGAGAGAGAGAGAGAG
>CAVWKL010000034.1:0-20850 GCA_963755075.1 uncultured Alphaproteobacteria bacterium | reverse complement strand
TCGACCGGCTCCGCGCCCTCGGTTTCCTCCTCCTCGCCGCTGCCGTCTTCATCCCTCCGGTTGAAGCCGATGGTGGCTTCCAGCACGAGGAAGACGTCGTACCCGGCTCGCTTGATCTCGCCGATCGCTTCCGCGATCCGGTCGGACTCGGAAAGGGAATCGTTGATCGCGTTCCCCAATTCCTGCACTAAGTGCTTCAAAGGCTCTTCCACGGCGTTCTCCCTCTACTGGCAGACGCATCGGAGACAACCGGCGTTCCGCATCCACTAGTTCCGATTGTAGTGGAGGCCGGCCCGGTTCACAACCAGGCTCATACCTGCATATCTATCGGCACGTCAGCATGGTAGCATCATATCCCCGCTCACTTCTGTTACCATGAGAACGTGTGGCAGCGGGTAGCCGTAAAACACGGCAGCAGCTTTCTTCGGCACATCGTCCCGGCGATTCTTAAACCCCTCGGAACCCTTTGGAATGAGGTGCTTGGCTTCCTGTTCCTATGCATGGGGACGGTTTTCGGCCTCTCGGCTTTCCGGTCTCTGCGGGCGGGAGACGGCTTTCGCGGCTTCGTCGCGTGCTCCAGCGCCATCCTCATGGCCTGGTTCGGCATTTCTTCCTTCTGGCGGGCGCGCAAAATCTCGCGCTCCTGAACGGCCCTCCGCCAGGGCGAGGCACCCCATCCACCCGCGCACCCGGACAGGCCGCGCCGGAGAATTCACGGGCCACCCGCAGGCGGGGCTCTAACAGCCGCCGAGGAATCCACGTCGGGCCGGTTCACCAGCCCGTTCCGCGAATACCCGGACCCCGTAGAGCACGGCCGGCATTCGGCGCCGGTTCCGCCGCCGCTCGCGCAACCCGAGGCGGTGCATGATTCGGCCGACGTGGTCGGGATCGTAGTGGACGCCGAAGCGGGTTTGGATGGCTTCGGCGAAACGCGCTGTGGTCCAGCGGTCCGGCGAGACCGGGAAAGACCGCCAGACGCGGCGCGACATACATCCACCCTTGCGCGTCGCTCAACATCCGCCCCCAGGAGGCCTGCGGCGGCTGTGCGCCGAGCCCGAGATAGGACAGCGCCGCCTCGGCGAGAATGGCGACGGCGAACTGGATGGTCGCCTGCACGATCAGCGCCGGCGCGATGTTCGGCAGCACGTGATCGAAGGCAATGGCGAGAGGCCCGCGGCCTGCCGCGCGCGCCGCCAGGACGAACTCGCGCGCCAGCACGCTGTTGGCCGTCGCGCGCGTCAACTTGGCGAAGATCGGCACGTTGTAGACGCCGATCGCGACGATCGCGTTGATGACGCCGGGGCCATAGGTCGCCGTCAGCATGATCGCCGACAGCAGCGCGGGAAACGCGAAGGTGAAGTCGCATAACTTCATGATCGCGTCCTCGGCGCAGGCCCTTCGCCGTCGCGGCGAGGAGGCCGAGCGCGACGCCGAAGACGAGGCCGATGCCGACAGCGATCAGGCCGACCAGAATCGAAACCCGCGCCCCGGCGAGGATCTCGGAGGCGACGTCGCGGCCGAGGCCGTCCGTGCCCAACCAATGCGCGAGGGAGGGCTCGAGCAGCTTGTGCGGCACGTCGATCGCCGCGGGAGAATACGGCGTCCAGACCAGCGAGAGCGCGGCGGCGGCGAGCGAGCAGCGCGACCAGGGTCGCGCCAAGCGGCAGGCTGGCGCCGCCGGCGCGCCGGCGCGATGGAACCGCGGGCGCGCTCATGCCGCGCGGGCCCGCAAACGCGGATCGATCGCCGCGCAGGCGAGATCGACGAGGAAGTTGAGGGCGATGACGACCGCCGCGAGCAGCATGACGCAGTCCTCGACGACCAGCGCGTCGCGATTGGCGATCGATTGCACGATGAGGCGGCCGAGTCCCGGCAACACGAAGACGTTCTCGACGACGATGGCCCCGGCGATCAGGTTGGCGAATTGCAGCCCCATGATGGTCAGGATCGGCGTCATCGCATTGGGCAGGGCGTGACGCCAAAGGGCGGCGCGCCGCGACAGGCCCTTGGCCCGCGCGGTGCGAATGAAGTCCTCGTTGAGCGCCTCGAGCAGCGCGGAGCGCGTCACCCGCGTCAGGATCGCGGCCTGGACCAGACCGAGCGAGATCGCCGGCAGGATCAACGCCTGAAAGGCGCGCCATGGATCCTCCCGCCAGCCGGGAAAGCCGCCGGCCGGCGCGAGGCGCCAATGCACGGCGAAGATCAGCACGAGCACGATGGCGAACCAGAAACTGGGAACGGCGAGCCCGATCTGGCTCGCCGCCATCACCGCGGCGTCGCCGACACGGCCATGGCGCTCGGCCGCGTAGACGCCAGCGGTCAGCGCCACCGCGGCGGCGATCGCCATCGAGATGAGGGCGAGCGGGGCGCTCACCGCGAGCCTCTGCGCGATCAGCGGTCCGATCGGCGACCCGTAGGCGTAGGAAAGTCCGAAGTCGCCGCACAAGACGCCGGCGATCCACGACCAGTACCGCGCCGCCAGGGGCTGATCGAGCCCGAGCTTATGGGCGAGAGCGGCGACCGCTTCCGGCGTCGCGCTCGCGCCGAGCATCGTCATCGCCGCGTTGCCGGGCAGGATTTCCAGCACGCCGAATACGGCGAGCGAGGCGAAGATCAGCGTCGCCGCCAAGAGAAGCAATCGCTGGATCGCATAGGCGAGCATTGTCGGTCCCGAGCGCGCGGAGCGCGCTCGGCGCGCCCGCCGCAGGCGAGAATAGGGTGTCGCCTGTCGCTTTTCCAGCCGTCGCCGATCGGGGGCGTAAAATCGCGCGAGGGTTCGCGCGCTACGCGGTGGGCTTCTCGACCACGGCGCGGATCGCATAGCCGCGCAGGTGATCGCGCGCTTGGCAGCGAACGCCGCGCGAGGCGGCAAGGGCGGCCATTTCCGCTCGCAGGGTCACGCGCGGCTTGACGTCGAAAGCGGCGAGCCAGCGATGGAGCGCGGCCCGAAACGCCGGGGGAAGCCCGGCCTGGTCGCCGAAGTCGACGATATGCAGCGAGCCGCCGGGCGCCAAGACGTCGACCGCCTGCGCGAGAGCCTCGCGCCAAGGCGGGATCATCGATAGGGCGTAGGAAATCATCACGCGTTCGAAGTTCGCGCGGCCGAACGCTTGCGTGGCGTCGAACTCGGCGGCGTCGGCTTGGGCGACGCGAACCCGCGACGCCAACCCCGCGCGGGCGATCGCGGCGCGTGCGCTTGCGAGCATTTCGTTGGAGACGTCAAGCCCGAAGAGCTGGGCTTGCGGGTAGCGGCGCGCCATTTTGACCAGATTGCGTCCGGTGCCGCAAGCGATCTCGAGCACGCTATGGCCTGGCCCAACGCCAAGCTCGGCGATCGTCGCATCGCGGCCGAGCAGATAGAACTTGCGGGTGGCGTCGTAGATGTAACGCTGACGCCGATACATGCGGTCCATCCGGACGGCGGCTTCGTTCATGAATGGAGTCCGACGAGCCGATAGAGATGGAAGGCGCCGTAGATCGAAGAGCGATCGCGCCGACCCAGCTCGCGGCTGCGCTCGGCGTCATATTTCCAGGCGCCGAGCACCTCGGCGTTGACGCGGCCGGGCAGGAGACGTTCGTCGGCGGCGGTGCGGAAGATCACCCGGGCGCCAGGCCGCGCCGTGCGGGTGATCTGCGCCCAGAGGTCGGCGAGGTCGCCGTCGTTCATCCAGTCCTGAGCGTCGAGCAGGACGTAGCAATCGAAGCTCGCGGTCGGACTCTCGCGCAGCGTCTCGGTAAACGAGTGTTGGGCGAAGCTGAGCCGATCGCCGCGAGCGCGCAGCGCCTCGAAATGGCGCTGTTGCAGATAGGGCGGCAGAGACGCTTCCGGCCCATGGGCGTAGCGACGGCCGAACGCCTGCCAGGCGAAATAATTGGAATGGACGTCGAAGTCGCAGGCCAACCGCTCCAGCCGTTCGCGCAACACCGCGCCGATGCCGTCGGGAGAGTCCTTCGAAAGCGCCCGGTATTGCGCCGGCGGGATGCCGAGGCCATAGAGGGAAGCGGGTTGGCGCATCAGCCAGCGCACGGTCGGTTTGTCGAAAATCGGCGCGAGATGTCGGTCGAACAAGTCGCGTTGATGCGCGAGAGAATTGGCCGTCAGCATGATGCTGGGATCGAGGCCGTGCAGGCGCGCGAGCGCATGTCCCGCCCCGAGAAAGCGCCCAAGCAGGCCGTGATGGTAGAAGTTGCGGGTGAACAGCGAGATGCGCCGGCGCCCGTCTAACCCCCGCGCGTCCCAGTAGGCCCGCGAGACGGGATCGAGGCGACAGCGAAGGACGGCGTCGTAGGCGCGCAGGTTGGCGCGCGAGTTGGCTCGGCCGAAGAATTTCAGGAACGCGTCGTAGTTGGGCAGATGCCGCAACGCCGCCAGTTTGAGATTGCCGAGCGCGACATGCGCGCCGTTGAGGTCGACGGCGACGACTTCGGCTGGATTGGCGGTGAGATAGGACAGCGCGTTGCAGCCTCCCGAGGCAATGGCGATGACGCGATCCTGCGGACCGATTTCGAGCGCTTCGAGGTCGACGACTGGGTCTTCCCAGATTTGCGGATAAACCAAGCCGCGAAAGGCGGCGGTAAAGAGGCGCTCCAGGACGCCGGCGCGGGACAGCGGCCTATTGCGATGGATCGCGGTCCTTAGACCCTCCTCCGTGACGCGTCGCGCGGCGCGAACCGACTGGTGCCTCACGCTTCCTCCGAATCGTCATAAAGAAACGATCCGCTGCGGTTAGTGGAGGCCCATGACAGCCGGGTGACAGTGGAGGCAGCGGGCCGGTCAGACCGTCTCGCGACCGCCGAGGGGAAAGCGGCGCAGGATGACGAAGGCGCGCTCGGGACCGCTTTCGCCGCAGAGGGCGAGGGCGTCAACCCACAGCCGCGGCGAGGCGAGGCGGCGTTCGAACTCTCGCGCAAGCGCCGCGGCGATCGTTTCCGCCTCCGCCAGCGCGTTGGTCAGCGTAAAGTGCGGCCGGAACTCATCGAGCGCAAAGGGATAGCCCCAGGCGTCGAGCGTCTCGCGCTGGCGCGGAGTGAGGCGCTCGGGATCGCGGCGCAGTCTCTCGACCGCCGAAAGCGGCGCGCGAAACGCGTCAAGCGAATGGACGACCGCGTGTTCGAGGCGGGCGAGTTGGGGCGAAGGCGCGATAGGGGTCAGCGCCACAAAGGCGCGGTCTGACGCCGCCGAGATCGTCGAGACGCCGAGCGGTCCAGCGTCGAATGGCGCCAGGGCTTCGGCAAGCGCTCCGACGGCGTTGAAAAGCTCGTCGCCGCTGAGGCCAGCGGCGAGACGAAACGGGGCCTTTAGCGTCGCGTGGAAGCCGTAGCGGCGGGGCTCCGCGGTGAGGGCGCGCCAACATTCCGCATCGATCCCCGCCGTTGCAAATCCCCAGACCGGCTCGCCGGTGGCGGCGTCACGCCCCAAGACGTCGCAACCGAAGCGCCAAAGCGCGCTGGTCGGCGGCGGGGCGAGATAGACGGCATAGCGCGAGGGCTGGGTCAATGGCGGTCGCTCCGGCGATGCGAAGCGACGAGCTCATAGAGGCGCGCCACCGCTTCGTCGAGCACACCGTCGTTGTCGATGGTCGCGTCGGGCGCGAAGTCGGCCTCGTGCGCCAAGGCGCGCCCGAGCCGCTCGCGGCGCCCTTCTATCCCTTCACGCCCGCGCGCTGCCAGGCGCGCCGCCAACGTCTCCACTCGGGCGGTGACCAGCACGACGAGGCTGCGCGCATAGCGGCGGCGCACGTCGGCGACGACCGTGCGCGAGATATTGCAGACGACGGCGTCGCCGCGCGCGATGCGCGCGTCGACATCGCTGGGCACGCCGTAATAGAGGCCGTGCGCCGCCCAGCTCAGCGCGAAAAGGCCGCGCGCGCGCGCCAGGAGGAAGTCGCTTTCCTCGAGCGTCTCGTGATCCTCGAAGGCGTCGGCGCGGCGCGTCACCACCCGCCTGACGGTGAAGACGCCGTCCGCTTCGCCGAGGCGCCCGCTCAAGCCCCGGATCAGCGCGTCCTTGCCCGCGCCGCTGGGACCGACGACAGCGACGAAAAGCCCGTGAGGGGCGGCGCGGTCCCGCGAAGTCGCCAAGCCGAACGCTTGCGGAGGGCCGGGGACGATCATGGCCTCACGCCACCCTGCGGCCCGCGCGCCAGACCGCGCGCACCACCGGTTCGTTTTGGTGCGCGCAGACGCGCACCAGGTCGGCGCGCCGGCCGACCGCGATTTCACCGCGATCGAAAAGCCCCGCGGCCTCGGCGGGATTCTTGGTGACCAGCCGGATCGCGCCCGGTAAGCCGCCGATGTTCGGCGCATCGGCAAGGCGGAAGGCGCCCATCAGCAGCGCCGCCGGGACGTAATCGGAAGACAGGATGTCGAGCAGCCCCGCCTCGGCCAATTCCCGCGCCGAGGCGTTGCCCGAATGTGAGCCCCCGCGCACGACGTTGGGCGCGCCCATCACCGTCGCCATGCCCGCCGTGCGCGAGGCAGCGGCCGCCTCCCGGGTGGTGGGGAATTCGGCGATCGAAACGCCCTCGCTCTGGGCAAGCGAGACGTCCTCGACGGTGGTGTCGTCGTGGCTCGCGAGCGTCAATCCATGCGCCTTAGCGATCGCGACGATGCGCGGCCGATTCGCCTCGGCGCGCTCGCGCCCGACGCGCTGGCGCTCGCGCACGACTTCATGGAGTTCCGTCGCCGACCGCCCGGTCTTGCCTTGATAATAGATGAAGTACTTTTCGAGGTCGCGGAACTGGCGCTGGCCGGGCGTGTGATCCATCAGCGAAATCAGCCGAGCGGGATGGGCGCTGAGAAATTGCTCGAGAAATTCGACGACATTGGGCGAGGGAATCTCGCAGCGCAAATGGGTCTCGTGATCGGCGCGCAGCAGATCCGCGGCGCGCGCGTGCTCGATGGTGTCGGCGAGGATGACCACCTGTTCGCCGACGCCGCCCCTCGCCTCGTATTCGTCCATGCCGACGCGAAAGGAATCGAATACGGTGGTGATGCCCGCCGAAGCGATCTGGGCGTCATAGGCCATCACCGCGCTTCCCGCGTGCCAGACGACGCGCGGGCGCGGCATGTAATGGGCTTCAAGGTGGTCGGTGTGCAGCTCCACGAGGCCAGGCAGCAGATAGTCGCCGCCGCAATCGACCCCGCCGCTCGGACCGCCGCCCTCGCCGACTTCGACGATGCCTCCGTCCTCGACGACGACGTAGCCTGAAAAGGCGTGTTTGGCGGTCACCACCGTCGCGTTGGCGAAGACGATGGGATCGCTCAGGCGAAACTCCATGACTAGGCTCCGTGCTTTTCCAGGAACGCCTCGGCCGAGAGCGCGCGAAAATCATCCAGAGCTGCCCGCAAGGCGGCATGCGGCCAGTCCCACCAAGCGAGCGCGTCCATGCGTTCGCCGATTGCAGGCGCGAAGCGTGGCTTGATCGGCCGCGCCGGCACGCCGCCGACGATCATGTAGGGGGCGACGTCGCGCGTGACGACCGCGCCGGCGCCGATCGCCGCGCCATTGCCGATCGACACGCCCGGCGTCACCGTCGCGCCGTGGCCGATCCAAACGTCGTGGCCGATCATGACCAAGTGCTCGCGCCGCCAGTCGAAAAAGCTCTCTTCGCGCGCCGCGTCCGGCCAATAATCGTGGGCGCGATAGGTGAAATGATGCAGCGTCGCGCGCCAGGTCGGATGGTTGGTGGCGTTGAGGCGCGCGTGCGAGGCGATATTGACGAACTTGCCGATGCGCGTCGCCCAGGTCTCGCAATCCTGCATCATGTAGGAATAGTCGCCGACGTGCGTTTCGGCGACGACGCAGCGCTCGGCGATTTCGACGTAGCGACCGAGCGCGCTGTCCTTGACGATCGAGGAAGGGTGGACGAGCGGCGTTTCGCTGAGGCGCGACGCGACATTCGGAGCTTTTGCGGCGAGGCTCATGCGGCCGCCCGATCGGAAAAGAGCGAGACGTCGACGATACGGTCGGCGACGCGCGCGCGCACATCCTCGTCATGGAAGATCGCGAGAAAACCGGTTCCTGTCGCCTTGCGCTCGGCGATGAGTTCGACCACCGCCCCGCGATTGGCGGCGTCGAGCGAGGCGGTCGGTTCGTCGAGAATAAGCAGGCGATGGTCGCCGGCGAAGCCGCGCGCGACATTGACGCGCTGCTGTTCGCCGCCCGAGAACGTCGCCGGCGGCAACGACCACAGGCTTTCGGGCAGGCGAAGCCGCGCCAGCAGCGAGGCCGCTCGAGCGCGCGCGGCGACGCGATCGAGCCCGCACTCGCGGGCCGCCGCGGCGACGATGTCGATCGCGCCGACGCGCGGAATGACGCGCAGGAACTGGCTGACGTAGCCGAGCGTTCGTCGTCGCGCCTCGAGGATCTCCCAAGCTTGCGCTTGGGCGATATCGATGACGCGTTCCCCGTCGGCGACGAGTATGCGACCCTCGCCGACGAGATAATTGCCAAACGCCATCTTCAAGATCGACGACTTGCCGACGCCCGAAGGACCGCCAAGCACGACGCATTCGCCGGCGGCGACAGCGAACGAAACGCCGTGAACGACGGGCAAGCGCGCGCCGCCGTGCAAATGCAGCGTGAAAGCCTTGGAGAGGCCCTCGACGCGAAGCAACTCGTTGGCTCGAAGCGTGCTCATGCCGCCAGCACCGAGGAGACCAAAAGTTGCGTGTAGGGCGCCTGCGGATCATCGAGCACGCGGTCGGTCAGGCCGCTCTCGATGACTTCGCCCTGTTTCATCACCAGTATGCGATGGGACAGCAGCCGCGCGACGGCGAGATCGTGCGTCACCAGCACGACGGCGAGGCCCATGTCAGCGATCAGACCGCGCAAGAGGTCGAGAAGACGGGCCTGGACGGAGACGTCGAGCCCGCCGGTCGGCTCGTCCATGAACATCAAGCGTGGGCGGGTGATGAGATTGCGCGCGATTTGCAAGCGTTGGCGCATGCCGCCGGAATAGGTCGACGGCGGATCGTCGATGCGGTCGGCGGCGATCTCGACCCGTCCCAACCATTCCAGCGCGCTGGCGCGAATGCGTCCGTAATGGCGATCGCCAAGCGCCATCAGCCGCTCGCCGATGTTGCCGCCCGCCGAAACGGTCATGCGCAGGCCGCGCGCGGCGTCCTGATGGACGAAGCCCCAGTCGGCGCGCATCAAGCCGCGCCGCTCCGCTTCGCTCAGCGAGGACAGCGCGCGCGTCGTTCCATCGCGCCTACGGTAGTGGACCTCGCCTGAATCGGGCGCAAACGCGCCGGCAATTAGATTGAGCAGCGTCGTCTTGCCCGAGCCCGATTCGCCAACGATCGCCAGCGCTTCGCCCTCACTTAGGTCGAAGGAAACGTCGCGGCAGGCGATGATCGCGCCATAACGCTTGCATAGGCCCTGCGCGGAAAGTAGCGGGGCGGTCATTCCGCTGCGTCCTTCTTTTGCGCCGCTTGCCGCTTCTGACAATAGTCGGTGTCGGAGCAGACGAACATGCGGCCCCCTTTGTCGTCGATCACGACCTCGTCGAGGAACGAATCCGTCGCGCCGCAGAACTCGCAAGCGGCATCGAACTTGGTGCGCTCGAAGGGATGGTCGTCGAAGTCGAGCGAGACGACGCGTGTGTGCGGCGGGATCGCATAGATGCGCTTCTCGCGGCCCGCCCCGAAAAGCTGTAGCGCCGGACAATTGTCGAGCTTCGGATTGTCGAATTTGGGGATCGGCGAGGGATCCATGATGTAACGGTCGGCGACGCGCGCGGGATAGGCGTAGGTCGTGGCGATGTGTCCGTGGCGCGCAATATCCTCGTAGAGCTTGACGTGCATGACGCCGTATTCGGCGAGCGCGTGCATGGTGCGCGTTTCGGTCTCGCGCGGTTCGAGAAAGCGCAGCGGCTCGGGGATCGGCACCTGATAGACGAGAATCTGCTTGGCGGTCAGCGGCGTCTCGGGCACGCGATGACGGGTCTGGATGATTGTTGCTTCCGTCGTGTCGGTGGTCGTGGCGACATCGGCGGTCTTGGCGAAGAAGGCGCGGATCGACACCGCGTTGGTGGTGTCGTCGGCGCCCTGGTCGATCACTTTGAGCACGTCGTCGGGCCCGATGATCGCCGCAGTGACCTGCACGCCGCCGGTCCCCCAGCCATAGGGCATCGGCATCTCGCGCGAAGCAAAGGGAACCTGATAGCCGGGGATAGCGATTGCTTTCAGGATTGCGCGGCGGATCATCCGCTTCGTCTGCTCGTCGAGATAGGCGAAATTATAGGGGCGGACGGTCATTCGGCGGCCTCCGTTCGGAGGTCGGACGACGGAGCACGGAGGGCAGAGGGCTCTTTCGTTTCCGTCCTCTGTTCTCCGTGCTCCTTCCTCAACTCGCGGAGCAACGCGAGTTCCGCCTGGAAGTCGACGTAATGCGGCAGCTTCAGGTGTTCGACGAAGCCCGTCGCCTGCACGTTGTCGGCATGCGAGAGCACGAATTCCTCGTCCTGGGCCGGGCCTTGGCGTTCCTCGGCGAATTCCTCGGCGCGCAGCGCACGATCGACCAACGCCATCGCCATCGCCTTACGCTCGCTTTGACCGAAGGCGAGACCGTAGCCGCGGGTGAAGCGCGGCGGCTCGCCGTCGCCGCCCTTGAACTGGTTGACCATCTGGCATTCGGTGACCGCGATCGTTCCCAAGGGAACCGCGAAGCCGAGGTCGGCGACGAAAAGCTCGACATCGACTTGGCCGAAACGGATCTCGCCGACGAAAGGGTGGTTGCGGCCGTAGCCGCGCTGGGTGGAATAGGCGAGGCCCAGCAAGAAACCCTCGTCGCCGCGCGCCAGCGTTTGCAGACGCGCGTCGCGCGGGGCGGGAAATTCGATCGGATCGCGTGTGACGTCGGCGACCGGCGCTCCGGGTTCGAGGCTTGCATTGCGCTCGATCAGGTCATCGCCGGCGATGATGTCGGCGACCCGCGGCGTCGCGACCTCGGTCTCCGCCGGCGCCGTCGGCGCCGGCGCCGGCTCGCCCTCTTCGCGGAGCGAAAAGTCGATTAGCCGGTGCGTGTAGTCGAAGGTCGGCCCGAGCACCTGCCCGCCCGGCAGATCCTTATAGGTCGCCGAGACCCGGCGGCGCACCGCCATCGCACCCGTGTCGATGGGCTCGGCGAAACCGAAGCGCGGCATGGTGGTGCGATAGGCGCGCACCAGGAAGATCGCCTCGATGAGATCGCCGCGCGCCTGCTTGATCGCTAGCGCGGCGATCTCGCGGTCGTAGAGCGAACCCTCGCTCATCGCGCGGTCGACGGCGAGCGCCAACTGCTGGTCGATTTGGTCCGGAGACATCTCCGGGACCGCGCGGTCGCCGCGCCGAGCGTCGGCGAGCAGCGCATGCGCGTTGGCGATCGCGCGCTCGCCGCCTTTGACCGCGACATACATCAGCGCCTCTCCTCGGATAGGACGACCGAGCGCGGCAGGCAGGCGAGCTTCGTTCCCGCCGCGAGGATCAAATCGACGCCGAGCGGGAAGCCGCCGCGATTGGAACGCCATTGGACGAGCAAGTCCTCGGGAAGCGGCGTGGCGCGCAGCTCGGTCTCGCCCTCAACCCCCGGTCCCGCGAGCCTCAGAGCCGGCCCATCGCACAGGGACGCGCCTTGCGCCACGACGGTCGTCGAGCGGTCGGGATATTCGGCGCTCCCTTCGGCGAAATGATCGAGTCGCAGGCCGTCGGCGGCAAGGTCGATCAGCGCGAAGGCCGCCTTGCCCGGCTGCGGCGCGAGCGGCGCGCCGGTGTGGAAGGTCAGGTAGGCGGCGACCTCGCCCCCGAACGAAGGCGCGATCCACAGCGGCGTTTCAAAATCGGCCAGCGTCAGCAGGGCGGCGGCGGCGGCCGGCGCGAGCGCGGCCGGCGGCGCCAGCGCCTCGCCGCAAAAGACGATCGTTCCCGGCGCGGCCATCGCGCCCATGATGCGGCGGAAGACCGCCTGCAATTCGAGCACGGGATCGGAAAAAGCGAGCGCGGTCATTGGCTGTCCTCGCCGCGAACGAGGGTGAAGAAGTCGACGCGGGTGGCGGCGGTCTCGGCACGCGTCTTGGCGTTCTCGACCGCGAGGCGCGCGGCGATCGGCGCGAGCACCGCCGCCTCGACTTCAGGGCGCGCCTCCGGCTTCTGCCACAGCGCGTCGACGATCGCCGCGAGCCGGGCTCGGCCCGAATCCCGGCCGAGGATATGCGCATAGCCGCGTTCGCCGCTTGGCAACTCGACGACGGCGCGCGTCACCGTCGCCTCGCCGACGTTGAACGGCGCGCCATCGCCCCCGATTCGGCCGCGCAGCATGACGAGCCCGGTCTCGACCGGCTTGAGGTCGCGCGCCGAATGGCCCGGCCAGAGCCGCTCGACCGGTTCGGCTAACTCGGGCGTCCGCGCGCGCCCCAGCAACGCCATCACGCGCTTGCGCGCGACAATCGCCTCGTCGCCTTCGGACTCTTGGCTGAGGGGAATCGCTGTCGACATCATCTTCCCATGGCGCCGTTTAATGACACTTTTGTGCGCCTGGTCAATGTGGAGCCGAGCGCCGCCCGCTGATGGCGGCGCGCAGCCGGCCGGAGACGAAGTCGATCGCCGCGACCGCGATGAGGATCAGCACGATGAGGAACGATACCTGGCGCCATTCGAGAACGCGGATCTGCTCGGCTAGGTGCAGGCCGATGCCGCCAGCGCCGACCACGCCGATAATCGTCGCCGACCGGGTGTTCGATTCGATGAAATAGAGCACCTGGCCGGCCATCACCGGGAGCACTTGCGGCAGCAAGCCGAAGCGCACCTCCGCGAGACCGCCACCGCCGGAAGCGCGCACGCCCTCGACTTCGCGTCGGTCGGCCGATTCGATGATCTCGGCGAATAGCTTGCCGAGCGCGCCGAAATCCGAAGTCGCAATCGCCAGAACGCCGGCGAAGGGCCCGAGGCCGACGACGTTGATCCAGATCAGCGCCCAGATCAGCGTGTCAATGCCGCGCACCGAGTCGAAGAAGCGCTTGATCGGCAGGCGCAGCCAGGCGGCTGGGATCACGTTGCGCGCCGCCAACACCCCGAGCGGCAGCGCGAAGAGGGCGCCGAGCAGGGTGCCGAGCAGCGAAATCGCCAGCGTCTCGCCAAGCGCGTTGACATAGGTCGCCAGATGCCCGCCCGGATCGGGGGGAACCATCTCGCGCAGGAACCACGCCAGCTGCAAGAGGCCCGGGGCCAAACGGCCCCAGGGAACGTCGAAATAGATGAAAGCGCCGACATAGAGCGCGAGCATCGTCAAGATGACCGCGGCGGTTCGCGTCCGCGCGCCCCAGTCGACCGCGAAGGCCGCGCCATGGCGCGCCTTCACGGCGGCGACATCGATCGTCGGCGCGTTCGTCGCCATGCTCATGACTGGGTCCGTCCGATGAGCGCGTGGCGGAGATATCCGGTCGAGATGTCAATTGTCATGACCACCGCGATGATCAGCACGAGGATCGCGCTGACGTCGGAATAGTAGAACTTGCGGATCGCCTCCATCAAATCCTGGCCGATGCCGCCCGCGCCGACGAAGCCGAGCACGGTCGCGCCGCGCACATTGATTTCGAAGCGCAGCAGCGCGAAGCTGGCGAAGCTCGCCAGCACCTGCGGCACGGCGGCGAAGCGGATCGTCTCGACCCAGGAGGCGCCCGCCGCGCGCAAGCCCTCGACCGGCTTCACGTCGATATTCTCCGTGGTCTCGAAGAACTGCTTGCCGAGCGCGCCGATGCTGTGGATCGCGATCGCCAGCACGCCCGGCAACGGTCCGAGGCCGAAAGCGACGACGAAGATCAAGGCGAAGACCACGTCGGGCACGGTGCGGCAGAATTCGAGGAGGCGGCGCGTGACGAACACCGTCGTCGCGTTGCCGGTCAGATTCGGCGAGGCGAGAAAATTCAGGCAGAAGGCGAGGATCGCGCCCGTCAGCGTGCCGACATAGGCCATCAGGATCGTCTCGCCGATGAGACGCAGCGAGCGCTTGAGGCTCCAGAACCAAGCGGTCGGATCGGTCCAAACCCGCGCGCCCGTGTCGAGCGTCGACAGGCGGTCGAAATAGCTGAAGAATCCGCCGATCTTGGCGAAGAAAGTCTTCGGATCGACCTCCGCCTGGACCACCGACAGGCCGATCAGCGCGGCGAGGACCGCGGCCGCGACGAAGAATTGCACGCGCTTCGCCCGCGCCGCGCCGCGATAGGCGGCGAGGACGGCGGCGAGCTGGCGATCGGGCAAACGGACGACGGCGCTGGACATGTCAGAGGACGGAGCACGGAGGACGGAGGGCGAAGAACGGATGGGCGTCCGTCCTCTGCTCTCTGTCCTCCGTTCTCCGATCACGACTTATTCTTGCGAAGCGTGTCGACGAATTTCACCAGTTCGATCGTCTTGTTGTAGTCGGCGTTGGTCACCGGCTGCCAGGGAAGGTTCTTGCCGTCGGAGAGACGCGCAAACGCGTCCTTGTCCTTGGCCGCGGCGTTGAGGAACGCCTGGGCGATAGTCTTTTTCAGATCGTCCGGCAGGTCCGAGAGATAGGCGTAGGGCGAATTGATGATCAGGTCGGACTTGAGGATGATGCGGAAGTCCTCCTTCTTCATCAGCGAACCGTCGGCGTTCTTCAGCATATTTTTGTTGAGCATGCGGGTGAGGTTCGAATCGTCGATGTTGTTCCACCAGTTGGCGCATACGTCGACCGTGCCCTGCGCCAATGCGAGAACCGCGTTCTCATGGCTGCCGGCGAATATCGTCTTGGAGAAGAACGTCTCCGGATCGATGCCGAGATGGTTGAGCACAAAGCGCGGCATGTTGTTGCCGGAGGTCGAATTCGGGTCGACGAAACCCATCGCCTTGCCCTTGAGATCCTCGATCTTCTGGTAGGGCGACTTGGCGAGCACGTAGAACACCGAATAATAACCCTTCGATCCGTCGCTGTTGACGTCGATGGCGAACGCCTCGGTCTTTACGCCGATGATCAGCGCGCGCGAGAAAGAAGCCGGGCCGTAGTAGGCGATCTGGATGTTGCCGGCGCGCTGGCCTTCGATGACCGCGGCGTAGTCGTTGGCGATGCGCAGCGTGACCTTCGTGCCAATCTCCTTCGTGAGGTAGTTGACGAACGGCGTCCAGCGGTCGACCGTGCCCGAAGCGTTCTCTTCGGGAATGACGGCGAACACCAGTTCCGGATATTGCGCTTTCCACGCCTGCGCGCGTGCGCCGGTCGTGGCGACCATGCTCGCGGCCGCGCCGATCATCAGGGAACGACGAGTAATCATGTTCTCTCTCCTCCTGTGGATAACTTGGGTGGCGTTCACGCGGCGTTGAAGGCGGGGGCCGCCGCCGCGCCTTCGGGCGCGCCGACGCGATCGTCGCCCAGCGCGTCCCTGGCCTCGATGCCGTAAAGTTCGCGCGCCGCGGCGTCCGTGAGTTGCTGCGGCGCGCCGTCGAAGACGACGCGGCCGGCCGCCATGCCGATCAGGCGGTCGCAATAGCCGCGCGCCAACTCGAGCGAGTGCAGATTGCACAGCACGGTGATGCCGTGGTGGCGGTTGATGCGTTGCAAGGCGTCCATGACGACGCGGGTGTTGCGCGGATCGAGCGAGGCGATCGGCTCGTCGGCGAGAACGATTTCAGGCTCTTGCACCAGCGCGCGCGCGATGGCAACGCGCTGCTGCTGGCCGCCCGACAGGCTGTCGGCGCGCTGGGCGGCGAGCCCCGCCATATCGAGCTGTTCGAGCGCGGACAGCGCGATGGCGATATCCTCGTCGCGCCAGAGCTGGAGGATCGCGCGCAGCGACGCCACGTGATTGATGCGGCCGATCAGCACGTTGGTCAGAACGTCGAGCCGCCCGACGAGATTGAACTGTTGAAAAATCATGGCGCAGCGGCTGCGCCAGCGAGCGAGCGCGCTTCCGGACATTGCCGACACTTCGATCTCGCCGAAAGCGATGCGGCCGGATGTCGGCTGCTCTAGGCGATTGATCATGCGCAGCAGCGTCGATTTGCCCGCTCCTGATCGCCCGATCACGCCGACGAATCCGCCCGGCGCGATCGACAGCGAGACGTCGTCGACCGCGGTTTTCGATCCGAACCGGCGCGTGAGCTTCTCGATGACGAGCATGAAGGCGCCCTTTCGGCGCCTCATCTAATCGCGTCTCGCGACAGCCTCGTGACTTGGTGCGGCGGAGCCGGCGGGCTCGGACGGCGACCCCTTGACGCGACGACCGCCCGGCGTCCACCCGGCACGCGGTCGTGACGATGGGGCGCGGTTTCCCTCGCGCTGGTCAGTCCTCGTGGACGATCTTGTCGGGGGAACGCGCCTTTTTGCCGGTCTTGGCCGCGGCGGCGCTCTTCGCCTTGGCGCGCGGCGCGCACCAGCCGGGGAGGTAGCTCGCGTCGTCCGACTTGGCGAATTCGAGGGCGGCGCTGAGTGCGCCGGAAAAATCCTTGCGCACATCTTTGGGACTGATGCGCCGGCGCAGGAAATCGGCCCAGACGAATTCCGAGAACGGCTGCGAATCCTTGGCGTATCCGCCGATGTTGCGCAATTCGCCCGCCAGCGAACGATAGGGATCGTCCTCCATCTCTTTGACTGTCTTGGGCAAGTGGGCGTAGTCGCGCCGCCGTCCCTTGCCGTCGAAGGGATGGGTCCAGCCATGAAAGTCCATCATGTTCCAGAATTCGTGTGTATCCAGTCGGTGAAAATCGGCGACGATGGTGACGAAGACGCTGCCAACCCCTTCGTCGTGCAACGCGCGGGCGAGGTGATGGTGGTCGATGAGAAATCGCTGCTCGCCTGGGCCGACAATGACCGGCACCATGTGCGCGGCAAGAAATTCGCCGAGCTTCTTCGGATTCTCCGCCTTCCATGATTTTCGCTTGAGCGCCACCTCAGCCATGCCGAGCGTCATCTGCGTCGGCCGCAGCTCAAGGACGGGCGTTGCGTGCAGAATGGGTTCTCGCGTGTGTTCGGTCGTCATGATTCACCGACGAGGCGGGAGGGGGAAGCGGCGGCGCCATCAACATGTCGCAGTTGGCCAAAGCGGTCAATGGAAGCCTGCGCGCCGGCCTGGCGGCAAGGGCCCAAAGGACCGGCCGATTTGACCCCTCCGGGCAAATCATGTTTTGTCGCGGCCGTTCGTCGAGCTTTCCCAGGAAAAACGAGACCACGAAGATATGCGGCCCGAACGCTACAACGTCCGCGAATCCGAGCAAAAATGGCAGAAGGCGTGGGCCGACGAGGCGATCTTCGCCACCCGTAACGACGATGCGCGGCCCAAGTATTACGTGCTCGAAATGTTCCCCTATCCGTCCGGGCGCATTCATATGGGCCACGTGCGCAACTATGCGATGGGCGACGTGGTGGCGCGCTACAAGCGCGCGCGCGGCTTCAACGTGCTGCATCCGATGGGCTGGGACGCGTTCGGCATGCCGGCCGAGAACGCCGCCATGCAGAACGCCACCCATCCCGCCAAATGGACCTACGCCAACATCGACGCGATGCGCGCGCAGCTGAAATCGATGGGCCTGTCGCTCGATTGGTCGCGCGAGGTCGCCACCTGCGATCCCGCCTATTACCGCCATCAGCAAAAGCTCTTTCTCGATTTTCTCGCCGCCGGCCTCGTCGCGCGCAAGAAGTCGAAGGTCAATTGGGACCCGGTCGACAACACCGTGCTCGCCAACGAACAAGTGGTTGACGGGCGCGGCTGGCGCTCCGGCGCCGTCGTCGAACAGCGCGAACTGACGCAGTGGTTCCTTAAGATCAGCGACTATTCCGACGAATTGCTCGCCGGGCTCGACGGTCTCGACCGCTGGCCCGACAAGGTGCGCCTGATGCAGCGCAACTGGATTGGCCGTTCCGAGGGCATGCTGGTGCGTTTCGCCATCGATCCCGGCTCGCGCGGCGCATTGGCGCACGAGGAAGCCGCTCGGGAGCTGGAGATCTATACGACGCGGCCCGACACGCTGTTCGGCGCCAAGTTCATGGCGATCGCACCCGACCATCCGCTTGCGGGCGCCGCCGCGCGACATGATCCCGCGCTTGCCGCCTTCATCGAGCAATGTCGGCGCATCGGCACCTCGGTGGCGGCGATCGAGACCGCGGAAAAGAAAGGCTACGACACCGGCCTTCGCGTATTCCATCCGTTCGATGGGGAATGGCGATTGCCGGTCTACGTCGCCAATTTCATCCTGATGGATTACGGCACCGGCGCGATTTTCGGCTGCCCGGCGCACGACCAGCGCGACCTCGATTTCGTTAACGTCTACGGGCTCGGCGCGACGCCGGTGGTTTGCCCGCCCGGCGCCGACCCGGCTTCGTTCGCGGTCGACAAGGTCGCCTATGACGGCGACGGCCTGATGATCAATTCGCGCTTCCTCGACGGCCTGACGATCGAGGCCGCCAAGCAGGAGGTCGCGCGTCGGCTCGAGGCCGCGACGTTGGGCAACCGACCTCAAGGGCGCCGGCAAGTCAATTTCAAACTGCGCGACTGGGGCATTTCGCGCCAGCGCTATTGGGGCTGCCCGATCCCGGTCATCCATTGCGAAGCGTGCGGCGTCGTTCCCGTTCCGGCGAAGGATCTGCCTGTCCTGTTGCCCGTGGACGTGACCTTCGACGCGCCAGGCAATCCGCTCGACCGCCACCCCACCTGGAAGCGCGTCGACTGTCCGCGCTGCGGCGCGCCGGCGCGGCGCGAGACCGACACGATGGACACTTTCGTCGACTCGTCCTGGTATTTCGTCCGCTTCACCGATCCGTGGAACACCGGCGCGCCGACTTCGCCTGGCATCGCCGACCATTGGCTCCCCGTCGATCAATATATCGGCGGCGTGGAACACGCGATTCTGCACCTGCTCTATTCGCGTTTCTTTACCCGGGCGATGCGAAAATGCGACCATCTCGATCTGGACGAGCCATTCGCCGGTCTGTTCACGCAAGGGATGGTCGTGCACGAGACCTATCGCGACGCCGAGGGGCGTTGGGTCGCTCCCGCCGAAGTTCGCGTCGAGGCGGATGCGAGCGGGCGGCGCGCCTTCGCGCTGAGGGGCGACGCGCCGATCGATATCGGCCCGATCGAGAAAATGTCGAAGTCGAAGCGCAACACGGTCGATCCCGACGAGATCATCGCCACCTACGGCGCCGACACCGCGCGCTGGTTCATGCTCTCCGATTCGCCGCCCGACCGCGACGTGATCTGGACCGAGGCGGGCGTGCAGGGCGCCTACAAGCAGATCCAGCGCCTGTGGCGGCTCACCTGTGAGATCGAGCGCATCGTCGGCCCGAAACGTCCGGCCTTGCCCGCGAAATTTTCCGCAGCGGCGGCCAAGATCCGTCAGGCAGCCCACGGCGCGCTGGCGAAGCTCGAAGATGATATCGAGCGCTTGCGCTTCAACCTCTGCATCGCGACCATTTATGAGCTCGCCAATACGCTGACCGCCGCGGTCGGCGAGATCGAAAGCCGGGAGATTGGCGACGACTTGCGATTTGCTTTCGCCGAGGCGGGCGACATCCTGACGCATTGTTTCGCGCCGATGATGCCGCATCTGGCGGAGGAGTGCTGGGAGGCGCTCGGCCACCGCACGCTGATTGCGCACAGCCCATGGCCGGTTGCGGACCGCAGCCTTATCGTCGCCACGCACATGACGCTGCCCGTCCAAGTCAACGGCCGCAAGCGGGCCGATCTGACGATCGAGCGGGACGCTGACGGAAAAACCGTCGAAGCCGCCGCGCTGGCCCTCGACGCGGTGCGCCGGGCGATGGATAATAAGCCGGCCAAGAAAGTGATCATCGTGCCGCAAAGGATCGTCAATGTCGTGGTCTGACCGCGCGCGCGCCGCCGCCGCGCTCCTGATGGCCATTGGCCTGGGGGGCTGTTTTCAACCTCTTTATGGCGAGGCCTCGCATCCCGGCCTCGTCGACGATCTGCGCGCGATCGAAGTCGTGCCGATCAAAGATCGCATCGGTCACTATCTCGGCGATGACCTCATCTCCAATCTCAACGGCTCGGGCGAAGCGCCTGCGGCAAAATACCGCCTGACGGTCACGGTCGGCCAGACTTCGCAGACCCCAACGGTCCAATCCCAAACCAATTCGGCCAACGCGGCGACCGTCATCGGCAAGGCGACCTTCACGTTGACGAAAATCGACGGCGGCGCGGTCATCTACAAGGGCGAGGCGACCGCCGCCGCGGTCTACGACCGCACCTTGGATAGCTTCGCCAGCCTTAGGGCGTCGCGCGACGCGGAAATCCGCATTGCCCGCTCCTTGGCCGACGAGATCGGGCTGCGGGTCGCCGCGGCGCTCGGCGCCAAGAGCTGAACGCCGCGAGCGCGGGGGAACCGTCGGCGCATTCGCCGAGCGCGTCCGGCGGGATGGGCCCTGCTTTTTGCGACTCTCGACGACGCGGCGACAAAGCGGCGGACGATCGCGCGCTCGCTCGGAGGTTGGCGCCGGCATTTGCGCCGCCTGAGGGGAATCAGGTATTTCCTCCGCCGAGGCCGCGCAGAATTTGCCGGCGGCGTCGCGCATTCATATTCAGGAGCCCGCGATGCCGCGCCTTTTCACCGGCCTCGAAATCCCCGCCGCGAGCGCCGCGGCCTTGGCGAGCGCGCGCGGGGGCGTCTACGGCGCGCGTTGGATCGAGCCAAGCGACTATCACATCACGCTGCGCTTCATCGGCGACATCGACTTGCGCGCGGCGCGCGACGTCGCCGACGTGCTCGCCGACGTCCGCCGCCCACCGGTCGCCGTCGGCTTTGAGGGGTTGAGCTGGTTCGGGGCCGACAAGCCGCGCGCCATCGTCGCCCGGATCAAACCGGCGACGCCGCTGATCGAGCTGCAGAGCGAACACAAAG
>CAVWKL010000033.1:0-4179 GCA_963755075.1 uncultured Alphaproteobacteria bacterium | reverse complement strand
GCTGTCACCGCTCGAGAACCTCGTCGATCCAGCCCGGGACCGTCTCGCTGGCGGGCCCGTAGCGCCTCGATCGAACTGGATCGCGGTGTCCGACGGCTCGAGGTTGATCTCGCAGGTCGGAACGCCGATCGAGCGCGCCAGTTGAACAAATCCCGCCGCGGGATAAACGGCGCCCGACGTGCCGATCGAGACGAACCGGTCGGCCGCCGCGAGCCCCTCCTCGATTTCCATCATGCGCAGCGGCATTTCGCCGAACCAAACGACATGCGGTCGCAGGCGCCCCGCCCGTCCGCACGACGGGCAGACGTCCTCGCCGCCCAGGTCGTCGCGCCACGGGCTGACCTGCCCGCAGGCGAGACAACGGGCTTTCAACAGCTCCCCGTGCATGTGCAGGACCCGCCCGGCGCCCGCGCGCTCGTGCAGATCGTCGATGTTCTGGGTGACCAGGAAAAGCGCGTCGCCGCGCGCCGCCAGCCCGGATTCGAGCCGCGCCAGGGCGAAATGCGCCGGGTTGGGCTCGGCGCCGATCATATCGCGGCGGCGCGCGTTGTAGAATGCATAGACTTCGTCGGGATCGGCGGCGAAGCCTTCAGGGGTGCAATGCTTCAACGGATCGAATTGCGCCCAAATGTCGGCTGCGCTGTTGCTGCGAAACGTGCCGAGTCCGCTCTCCGCCGAAATGCCGGCGCCGGTCAGCACAAAGATATTCATCACTTGTGTCCTGTGGGCGGCTCGACGCGCGAGCGAAGGCGGCGATGTCGGACTTCGCGCCGTCTTTCGCCCCATGGACGCGCTGGGTCAAGACGCGGATGCGCGCAGTCCGCGCGGGGAGCGCACGCAGAGCTTACCCCTTCGCGGCGAGATAGCGTATGTCGAGGGCGGCAAGATCGAGCTTCGCGGCCGATTCGGCGCCCGCGGACGGCAAGCAAGGGAGGAAGGGCGTGAAGATCGGCATCATCGGCGCCGGGAATGTCGGCGCCACCGCGGCGTTTGCGATGACGTTGCGCGGCGTCGGTTCGGAGATCGTGCTCGTCGACAAGAATGTCGCGTTGGCCGCCGCCCAGGCGCACGACATTCTCGACGCGACGCCATGGACGAATCCCATCCGCGTGCGCGCCGGGGAGATGGGAGACCTGGTCGGCGCGAGCATCGTCGTGCTGGCGGCCGGCGCCAATCAGAAGCCGGGCGAGACCCGGCTCGACCTGCTGTCGCGCAACGCCGAGATTTTCGCTTCGATCGTCCCGGCTGTGCTCGCCGCAACGCCCAACACCATCTTTCTCGTGGCGTCGAACCCCGTCGACGTCATCACGCAAATCGTCACCGTCCTGGCCGGCCGGCGCGGCGTCCCGCCGCAACGGGTGATCGGCTCCGGCACGATCCTCGACTCGGCGCGATTCCGCACGCTGCTCGCCGGTCATATCGGCGTGAGCCCTGCTTACATCGACGCACGCGTGCTGGGCGAACACGGCGACAGCGAAGTGCTGCACTGGTCCGGCGCCACAGTCGGCGACTTGTCGGCGGCGGACGCCGCGCGCCAGATCGGATGCGAGCTGACGCAGGCCGACCGCGCCCGCATCGACGCCGCCGTGCGCGGCGCAGCCCTTTCGATCATCAACGGCAAGGGCGCGACCTGGTTCGGCATCGGCGCCGGCCTCTCCCGGATCGCTCAGGTCATTCTGGGCGACGAACGCGCGCTGATCACCTGCTCGATGCTGACCGCCGACTGCCTGGGCGTGCGCGACGTGGCCCTGTCGCTGCCGCGCGTGCTGGGCGCAAGCGGCGTGGCGGCGACCTTCATGCCCAATCTCGACGCCGGCGAGCGCGCCGCGCTGCAGCGGAGCGCGGAAATCTTGAAGGAGGCCGCGGCGGGGTTGCGGCTCTAGCAGCCGGCCGCCAAGCGGACGCGGAGGTGGGCGCGGAGCCCCTCCCCTACGCCATGGGCTTCCCGTCCCCCGGCAGGTCGTCGTCGGAGATCGCGCGCCAGGCGGCGCCGTCGAGATCGTCGAACTGGCCGCTCTTCATCGCCCACAGGAAGGCGACGAGGCCGATCGCGCCCAGGCCGATCGCCATCGGCACGAGATAGACGAGGACGTTCATGCGCGCGCGCCCCGCGCTTTCCGCGCTCGCAGCGCGTTGGCGGTGACCAGGATCGACGAGCCCGACATCGCCAGCGCGGCGATCAGCGGCGTCGCGTAGCCGAGAATGGCGATCGGCACGGCGATGAGATTGTAGATCGCCGACAGCCACAGGTTCTCGATCATCAGCGCCTTGGCCTTGCGCGCCAGATGCAGCGCGTCGGCGACCGGGCGCGAGCCGATCGCCGAGGAACACCGCGTCGGCCTGCGCCTGGGTGAGATGGGCGGCCGAGATCGGCGAAATCGACACGTTGGCGGCGGCGAGCGCCGGCGCGTCGTTGAGGCCGTCGCCGACCATCAGCACATGACGCCCCGCATCCCGCAGCGTCTTCAGCCGCGCGATCTTGTCGGCAGGCTTGAGCCCGGCGGAAAACCTGCGCGATGCCGAGTTCGCGCGCCACTTCCTCGACCGCCTCGCGCCGATCGCCGGAGAGGATTTCGATGGCGTAGCCCTCGCGCGCCAGGCCCGCCACGACGTCGCGCGCGTCGGGGCGCGGCGCCTGCCGGACGGCGAAGACGACGACGCGCTCCGGGCCGCGAAAGGCGATGAGCGAAGCGTCCGGCCAGCGCGCCGCGACCTCGGCCGCCTCCGTCTCCGCCTTGCAATAGGCGGCCGAGCCGAGCTTGAGGCGCTTGCCCTCATGGAACACGGTGACGCCCTGACCGGGGAACTCGTGGGCGGCGAGCGGGTCCTCGCCCCCGCGGCGGCGGCCACCGCCTTGGCGAGCGGATGCTTGCTCGCCAGCGCCAGCGACGCCGGCGAGCGCCAGATCCTCGGGGGCGATGTCGGCGGCGTTGGCGAGGCTCGGCTGCGGCAGGGTCAGCGTTCCCGTCTTGTCGAACACGATCGCATCGACGTCGGCGAAACGCTCCAGCGCGTCGCCCGAGTTGAGCATCAGGCCGCGGCGGAACATCGCGCTCGCCGCCACCACCTGCACCGCCGGCACCGCGAGGCCCAGCGCGCAGGGACAGGTGATGATCAGCACGGTGATCGCGATGACCAACGCCGGCTGCCACGAGAGGCCGATCGCAAGCCAGCCGAGAAAGGTCGCCAGCGCCGTCAGATGCACCACCGGCGCATAGAGCCGGGCGGCGCGATCGGCGAGGCGCACGTAGGAGGAGCGCTGCTCGATGGCTTTGTCGAGCAGCGCGTTGACCTCGTCGAGCAAGGTGCCGCTCGCCGCGTTGCTGACGCGCACTCTCAGCGCGCCGGTGAGGTTGAGCGTGCCGGCGTAAACGACGCGCCGGGAGCGACCGCCACCGCCGCGGTCTCGCCGGTCACCAGACTTTGGTCGACCTCGGAGCGACCGTCCTCGACGACGCCGTCGACCGCGATCCGGTCGCCGGCGCGCGCCAGCACGAGATCGCCGGGCGTGACCGCCTCGATCGGCGTCTCCACCGCCTCGCCGCCGTCGACGAGCTTGATCGCCTTTTCCGCCTTGATCGCCGCCAGATTGGTCGCGACGTCGCGCGTCTTGCGCCGCATGCGGGATCGAGAAAGCGCCCGGCGAGCAGGAACAAGAGCAGCATCACGGCGCTGTCGAAATAGGTCTCGCGCGCGTGCTGCAGCGTCTGCACCACCGACAGCATGAGCGCCAGCATGACGCCGATGGTGATCGGCACGTCCATGTTGAACGACACATTGGCGCAGCGCGCGTAGCGCGTTGTCGAAGAACGGCCGCCCCGCATAGGCGACCGTCGGCAGCGCGACGAGCGCCGACAGCCAATGGAAGAAATCGCGCGTCGCCCAGCCCTCGCGTCGGCTGCGCCCGACCACAGCGCGACCGAGATCAGCATGATGTTCATCGCGCCGAAGGCGGCGACGCCGAGGCATCGGAGCAGGCGCTTCTCTTCCGCGGCCTCGACGCTGTCGGCGATTTCGCTCGGCGAAGGGATAGGCGGGATAGCCGAGGCCGCTCAGCCGGTCGAGAATCGTCGACGGCTCCAGCGCGCCGTCGTCCCATTCGACGGTGACGCGCTTGCTGGCGAGATTGACCCGCGCGCCGCGCACGCCGGCTTCGCGGGCCCAGGCCCTTTTCGATCG
>CAVWKL010000032.1:0-8443 GCA_963755075.1 uncultured Alphaproteobacteria bacterium | reverse complement strand
CGGGCGGCCGCGAGCCAAGAAAGCGCCAAGCGCATATTAGGCCTCGGCACTTCGCCCAGCCTCGAGGCGTTACGGCGATCGCCGGCGAAAGGTCTCATTCCCGCCCATCCTTAGGATCGGAACGGGTCAAGTCGGGCAACGCGGCCGAAGCGAAGTAGCTCTTCGGTGCGAGCTCTGGCGCAGCAAGCATGTGTCCCGCTTCGACCCTCACACAAACAGACGATCGACAAAAGCAGACGTCGCGCCAGGCGCCGACGCCGCGATGCCGGGCAAACTCCCGATTGGCCCATCAAAACGATACACGCGAAACAACCTTACGAAGGAGAGACCATGTTCGACGACACAGACCTGCGCGACGGGAACGACCCGTTCTTTGGCATCCGTCTTGATGCCCCAACCATCGAGCGATACCGCTGGTCGGCGCGTCGAAACCGCGAACTGGGCAGCCTCGTTTGCGATCTCCTGCTCATGCGTCAGTATCTGAAGACCAAGAGTCCAACTATCGACGATGAGATGCGCGTCGGAATTCGTTACTTGATTGATGAGCTGCGCCTGGTCATCGCCACGATTCCCGCCACGGACGAACAGGAGCTGACAATGAAGATCGCCGCGTTGACCAAGCCCGCGCCGCTCGTTGCCACGAACGGTTCGTTCGAGACGATGGTCGTGGCCGCCGTGCGCGCAGACATCTTTGCCGTGAAGCCGGAGTTCGTGCCGCCGTGGATGAGCGCTTGGCTCGAGGCCTGAATTATCGCTGAGAACCGACGATCCAGCGTTGATGAAAGGACTGCCTTCTATGCCAAATCGAACACTACCGAGCCTGCCCGCGCCCTTGGCGGGGCTTGCCGACCCATTCCCGCTTAAATCAATTCCATCCATGGAGGCGCAAGGTCTCGACGGGAAGTCCCGGCTCGTCGCGGTCTATTTCGCTGGCGCCACGCACATCTTCGAGTTCTGCAAGCCGATGGGGATCAGCGCCTTCAAAGCCGGGGTCACCGCCTGTCGCGATCCGTGCGAGCGAATTCTTGACCTGCGGCGAAGCCGCTATGCAGAGCTATTCAAACGCCCAAACGACCCCAGCGATGGCGGGATATTGCTGCCGAACGCCGACGAATGGTTTTTGTCTCCGCTCGCGCGAGATCGTCTCCGGCCAGCCACGCTGCCCGACAATATTGACATCATTGACGGCTACCTGGCCCTGCGAGTTCCGACCGCAATCAGCGTCGAAACCGTTGACATCGCAATCCACACTCTCTTGCGCGCGCGAACGCTACGAGACTTCCTAGTTTCGCCCGACGGCCAGCGAAGAATGGTACGTGTGGGGCACGATCCGAAGCGTTGGTTTCACACCACATACAAGTTCGTCGGTAAGGCGCCGCGCATAACCATGTGTGAGGAGCTCTACCTCATCCGACCGCACAAAGAACTCGGCGCCTTTGTTTCAGCGCTGGCGAAACTGCTGCAAACCTGGTCCGCAGCAAGCGCCCTGTGACCGGAGCGCAATGAGTTCGCGAGGGGTTGCGGCGGGCGGGCGCGGCGCGATCTGTCGACGATCCCAAGGTGCAGATGGTGACGGCGCCAAGAACACTCCCTTGCGCATCGTCGCCGATCGTCCGCCAAACGCCTCACGTGGGAGCCCGTGTGCCGGGGAAGATCGGCGCACGGCTCTTTCCTTGCATCGGCGGCGAGCCGTTTGGCGAGACCCTGATCGCGTCATGATCACGCGTTGGCGGGGGACAATCTATTCTCGAATTGAGCCACGTCGCCTCAAGGCCCCGGGCGCGGCAGTTGGCGCTGACCGAAGCGCGGCAAGGAATTCAAAACATGACCAGTGAAATTGAACTTTCTGCGATGATTGCAACGCTTGAGGCGACGGGGCGGTATCGTGTGCTTCGGCAGCTGGAGCTCGCTGACCCCGCGGTCGCCCAACCCGAAACGCCATCAAGCGTCGGCGTGGTCATCGACACTGAAACGACGGGGACCGACACGGCCACCTGCAAGATCATCGAGCTCGCGATGCGGCGCTTCGCCTTCACTGCCGAGGGCGTCATAACGAAATTGGGTAAGGCGTACTCCTGGCGCGAAGACCCCGGCGAGCCGCTTGATCCCGAGATCACGAGATTGACTGGGCTGACGGACGCGGACTTGGCGGGGCAAAAGATCAACGACGAAGTCGCCACCGACATACTCCGTTCCGCAGACGTCGTGATCGCCCACAATGCGGCGTTCGATAGACCGCCTGTTGAACGCCGCCTTCCCAGCGCTGCGGGCCTTCCCTGGGCCTGCAGCTGCCATGAAATCGACTGGCATGCGCGCGGCTTTGCGGGGCGATCGCTCGGCGTTCTGCTGACGGAATCTGGCTGGTTCTTCGCTGCCCACCGGGCCGGCGGCGACGTCGACGCCGTCATCGCGATGCTTCAGCACGCTGCGTCCGACGGCCGGACGAGCCTATTGGAGCTCTTTGAGAACGCGTCACAGCCGGGGTGGTTGATCCGCGCGCTCGGCGCGCATTTTGATGTACGCGCCGAACTACGAGTCCGCGGCTATCGATGGGACGCTTTGGAGAAGACCTGGCGACGCGAGGTTCGCGCGGCCGAGCGCGAGAGCGAGGAAGCCTGGCTAGCCGCCATGTCTATGCTGCTAGCTTTCGCCCGAAAGCGCCGGGGCCCTCGATCACGCCGATTGATTGGCGGCGGCGCTACGCGAAATAGGGGCGCTTTCGCACGGACTCAGCTGGGCTGGTCGCTGGCGTAAGCGAAGTTCCCTTCCGAGGTCGCTTTCATCGCCACCGATGCCGCCTTGGACGCCGTCATCCCGTTACCCCGTCGGACCGTCCGTCCGCTGTCCGACGAAATCTCGCTAAGCGAGTTCATCGCAAGACGCTCGCGTTGGGTTCACGCGGTCGCGGCGTCGCTTCTCACGTTGAGCTCAAGGCCAAGCTCAAGAACCCCAGATAATGATCACGCGATTCACCGCGTGCTTGGGCCGTGAAGCGAAGTATCGCGACCGCGAGCGGTCGGGCGGACAGCCAACGTCTGCGCTGGCGTTCCGCGCATGCCATGTCGCGCGCGACTTCGGCCCATCACCCGGAAGGAGGGTCTCCTATGAAGAGTAAGCGGCAAGTGACCATTGAAAGACACTCTCACAAAACGAAGCATCTCCTCGATTCGCCCCTTGGGCCAATCGCCGTCGAAATTGAAACCTCGACGACGATCGTCATCGCGATGAGCGGCGACGACGAGGAGGAGGTGTGCGGATATTGCCCGTTTGAGGAAGAGCCCCCCGCAGT
Organism: uncultured Alphaproteobacteria bacterium; assembly: GCA_963755075.1. GTDB lineage: Bacteria > Pseudomonadota > Alphaproteobacteria > Rhizobiales > Beijerinckiaceae > Roseiarcus. The sequence continues at coordinate 5,154 of CAVWKL010000032.1, read as the reverse complement.
TCCCAAGGCAAGCAGGATCACGAGGAGACCGAAATGAGGCCTTCAGATGGACCGTCAGCAGCGGACGCGTAATCTCAATTCCAGCGCACCCAAAGCCGTGACACGCATATTCCGCGCCGCCCTCGGCATAACGCCGAGTGCGTTGCGCTCTGAGGTTCAAGGCGGTGACCTGGCGCGCTCAAGGTCTTGCGCAAGTCAAGATCCGTAAGCGGAAATCCCTCAAAGCCCAAGAAGCGCGCGCAGTTTCTGCTCAATGCCGGCAGAGTCGATGCCTTTGTCTTCGGTGGTTGTCACGAGGATCCCCTCGTCGCCTTCACCCTCGTCTTCCGGCAACACCCCTTGAGAGCGATACCAATCCACCTTCGCTAGCCAACGGCGTCGATATGCTGGTTCAGACATCATCCCAAGGTGCTCCAGAAAGACGCGCCGACCAGTCTCTGCATCTTCAATTGTGAAGTCAGGATACCGAACGCTGCCATCCTGCCCGGTGAATGGTTGCTCGTAGGCGTAGGTGATGCCGAGGGTGTGAAGCAGATTGGCAATAATCACTTCCGATTTTGAGCGGACTAGCTCGCCGCGGGTGGTGCGGTGAATGAGGCCTTCTTCTAGGAATGTACCGACATGCTCGACCGGCTTGGGATCGGAAAACATGTTTGTCAGACGACGGGCGGTCTCGGAATGCTCGGATAGAGACAGCTTTAGGAGGGCCCGGAGGTCGCCCTGGTGCAACAGGACCACTTGTTCACGTTGGCGCGTCAGTGCGGTGTAGAGCAGTTCACGTGACAGAAGGCGGCAGGGATTGGGGATCACGATGAAGGTCATGCCGAATTCGCTGCCTTGGGCTTTGTGGATGGTCAACGCATAAGCGAGCTCCAAAGGCGCTTCGCCTTCATCGCCGAAATCACCACCTCCAAATCCAAACTTGAAGCCGAGCTGGGAAGAGAATTCGACCTCGATCTTCCAGGGAAGTCCCTTTGGCTTCCAACTGCTCCCTTTGAACTGGCCGACAACGATTCCGATCTCGCCGTTTGCCAGATAACCCCTCTCCATTTTCGGATAGACGTCGTACCGCCTCGCATTGGCGACATTGATCACTTTGTCGCCGTACAGAACCCCTTGTGCGCCCAACGGCTTGCAGGTCTTTCGATATTTTCCAGGCTCGGCCCAAGCACGTGCTTGCTGTCGGAAGGACTTCTGAAGCCATCGATTCAATCCGTCTACGCCGGTCTCGCCAGCGCGCACCGGTGACAGTATCTGCCATGCTTCAGCGTCGGCGCCTCCGCCGCGACGGCTCTCGACGCCCTTGGCGTCTTTTTCCGAACGCGACAGGTTGAAGTAGACCGCCTTATTATACGGACGACCGCCGAGGCTAACTTCGAAGGTGGCGTCGTCGCGCTCGTCGTCAAAGCCTTGCTTGTGCGAAATGGCTCGCGTCGCCGCCTTTATCTCGGCAAGAAGCTTTGTCTGGAGGTCGGTTTCGCCTTCCCAGCGAACAGCTCGAATGCCGATCGACTTGCCGCTGGCTAGACGATCCCAGGCTTCATCAGCGCCGGGATCGGGAGCCTCTCCCCCAAACCATCTCGACAAGATGATGTCGTCGCGAGCCGCTGGCGGCTGTCCCGCCGCGACTGATTGCTCGGTCTGCCGCCGCACGATCTTGAGTTCCGCACACCCGGCCAGCACCTCATCATTTGCGATGGCATGGTCGTCGTTCAAATAGCGGACGACGTCGACAAAGGGGCGACCCGCGCCGATTGGCGGGAGCTGCCTCGGATCGCCGACCAAAATCAATCGCTCAACGGTCGTTGTTTCTATTGCATCAAGGGTGGCCGCCAATTGGTCCTCAGTCAGCATCGAGCACTCGTCGATGACTACGGTCTTGAAGCCGCGCTCCCGGTTCGCGTCATCGGTAACGCGATAGGCCCCAGTCAGCGGGTCATAGCGTCCGAGTGCCAACAAGAATTGCGCGAGTGTGTAGGCCTGCGCATTGTTGGCCCGCTTTTGCATCTGAACCCGCGCTTTGCCGGTTGGGGCGAGCAGGAGAACTCCCCCGGCGGCGACCGTCGGCAACGACAGCAGGGCCGTCAGTAGGCTCGTCTTGCCAGTTCCAGCGGGCCCGATCAGAACCGAAAACCGAGACCGGTAAATCTCCTCCAGCGCTTTGGCTTTTTCGATACGGGCAAGCTCCTCTGTCTCGGGGTCGCTCGCGTCCGCAAACGGTGGAAGCTGCTGGTCGATGAGGGCTCGCCAATCGTGCTCACCAGCATGGCGTTTGCCTGTGAGGCGCCGTTTCACACGAGCAGAGATGAGGTCGCGTGACTCTGCATACTCCTGGAGCTGCCATGCGGGCGTGCCATCCGCCATATGGGCAACGGCGATCCTTGCCTTCAAGAACGTTCCAAATGCCTCGATCCAATCGGCGCCGATTGCGCATTGGGGTGAGACGTCGAGGTCGCGGACGCGTTGCACGAGCCAAGATTGGGGAAGCAAGGTATGCCCCTCACCACTGCTCGATCTAGCGTGGCGATCATCAAGGCGCGGCCGCGACGGGGATCAATCGCCTCCGCACAGCGGGAGGGATCAGGTAGGGGCACCGCTGCCGCAACCGAAGCGTCGGGGAACAGTCCACGATCGATTACTGCTGCCGAAATCGTGTCTATCCGTCCGCGGTCGTCTTCGAAGCAAAGATACGGGTTTGTCAGAATATCTGCGTCGGAAGCCGTGACGGCCGCCCGCGTGCGTTCCTCGATTACAAACCATCGGGTCGCCTGATCGGCAGTGATCTCGAATCTGGCGAGCAGCTTCAGCAGCGTCCGCCGTTCTGGCCTAAGGCTGTCCCAGAGCTTGGCCGCCGTCGAACCAATTGTCGCTGCCAAATCGGGAGCGAGCAATGTCGGCTCGTGAAGCACCTTTTCGATGAGCGGCCAAGGATCGCGCACCTCTTGAGGTCCGTCGGCGTGCAGCTGTTGACCAATGGCGTGGGCGACCAGGGTGCCGTGAGTTAATCCGAACGCTGTTAGCACTGAGCCAAGACCAGGAAAGGCGCCCCGAAGCCGCCAGATTCGATTGAGCTGAGTGTCGACCCAGCCCCGAGCGGCGGACCAGTTGCCAGGCACCATTTTTTCAAGCCGCTCCAATAGCGACGCGCAGGCGAGCAGAACCGTGATCGCCTGGTCATGTGTCACATGCTCAGTGCCCATTGAGAATGCATCCCAATGTTCCTCGGGCGCGTGGAGCACAAGACTCGACAAATCGATGCTCGGGTCTTTTGCGGCCACGTCAATCAGATCGTGATAGGGAAGAAGAAAGCCGTCCTTGATCTCTGGCCGGATCGAGTGATGCAGATTGCGCTCCCACAGGACACAGCGCATCGCATCCGACGGCGCGCCCTTCTCGTAAATGTACTCGACGGAGGGGTCGACCTTGAGAACTCGACCTATGCCGACGATGACGCGCCGCCCGTCATCCGTCAGCGGCGTGCGCTTGGCGTAGAAGAAGACAAGAGACTCCTCGGGAATGATAGCGCCGAAGAACGTGTCGAGCATCGCAAGCTGGTTCCGGCGTTCCTGAACCCAGAGCTTATCGAATTCGAGGTCGGGCTCGAGTTCGGGTCGGAAGTCGATCTTGTAGGCCTTGGCCCGGTCGGGGATTCCGTCGTCCGAATTCTTCATCATCCAACCGAAAGGAACAGCCGCAGCCGAAAAGGCCGCATGTTGGAAGTAGCCTTCCCGGAAATGTTTGTATTTGGGATCGTGGCTATAAGGGTGGCGGACTCTCCGGGCATAACCGAAGGGCGCCATGAATGCTCCGCGCTCTGCGGCGCATGCCGGTAGCCGAGCGCCGTCGGGATCCCACGCGGCCCCAGCGACGCTCGTCTCGAAATCGTCGTCCTTGGTTTCCGCCACTCTCGGCAGGATCAAGCAGGAGGTATTTCCCCGCGGATTGGCGCAGATCTTTCCGGCCCAACAGCCATCATGCCATGGCACGCGAACGGACACGTGCATGATCGGAAGCTGTCTTGCGCCACTGATCATTGCCAATTCCTCCCCTAATCGGCGCCGTGATCCTGTCGCAGCGAATTGCATCGTGACACAACTGGTGCATTTTGCATATCATTCAGACATGGCAGTGGGAGCCCTGGCCGTGATGTCTAGATCGAAGAGGAAAGAGTTCCGGACCTCGGTCATTTTGACTGAAAGGCAATTCATGCGCGTTAGAAAGATCGCACAAGCGAACGACACGTCGATCGCATGGGTGTTACGCCAAGCCGTCGACCGCTACCTAGAGGCGCCGGACACCACCTCGGTGGATCAAAGTGAAAAGCGGCGGGCGACGACACTGTTGCGCTAAATCACGTACACCGAAGAGGAAAGGAAGCAGATGCACACGCGACGCCTATAGGGACTATTTGGCGCCTTTCGAGAGATTCCATGCCCGAGCTGCGCGTCTCCCCAATCTCAATCGTCACTCAGATCACAAGCAACCTGCAGGATCGGTACCACTCCGGCTACCCGATTCTCAAAGAGCTAATCCAAAACGCTGACGACGCGGAGGCCCGCCGATTGAGCCTTGACGCCCTTCCGGGCTGGCCGACTGCGGAAAACCCGCTTCTTCGCGGGCCAGGGTTACTGATCGTCAATGACGGCGTATTTCGAAAGGACGACGCTCGCGGCATCATATCGTTCGGTGAGAGCGGCAAGGCCACCGATAGCGGCGCGATTGGCAAGTTTGGGCTGGGGCAGAAGGCGGTCTTCCATCTCTGCGACGCGTTCGTGGTTTACGCGTGTGGAGACAACGGACCTTTCAGCACGGTCGTGAACCCGTTCTTGGGAGTTGACGTCGACGGCAACATCAGTCGGCAATGGGAGCCGCCGAGCGATAGCGGCCTTGCCGACGCTGACCTTAAGCTTCTTAGGGATGAGATTTTCGCAGAATTTCCTGATCGCTATTTTGCTCTCTGGGTGCCCTTTCGCCGAGACGGGCTGCATCCAGCTCCCGGTCTGGGCTTTTCCACCAACCTCCCATCGGCGTCGAGTACAATTGAGCAACTTGCCAAATCTGATGATCTAAGAGTGGTTCTGACCGCGCTTCGAAATCTGAATTCGGTCGAGATCCGAGAACACGGTAAGACGCGCTGCGCCGTAGAGATAGTTC
>CAVWKL010000031.1:0-8299 GCA_963755075.1 uncultured Alphaproteobacteria bacterium | reverse complement strand
GCCGCGCCCCTTGGATTCCGCACCGGGATCACGGGTCTCGGCCCTTCGGGCGACGATCTTCGCCCTCATAGGCGGACATACGCGACCACTTGGACGCGTTACGCTGAGTGGGGCTACAACAAAGAGTGGTAACTCGAACGCTCGCGCGCCGGAAACCCAGGGCTACACGAGCTCGCTTTCGGCAAGGGCGACGGCTTGGGCCGGGGCGAGAGACAGGCGAGGAATTTTTACGGGCGTCCCGTCAATCGTGAATTCGAAGCACGCCGAGGTGATGACGACGTCGATATTGCCGTAGTGCATTTGCCGATGATGGTTGGCGCATACCGTCATCACATTCGCCGCCGCAAGCGACCCGACCTCGCGCTTTGAAACCGGCATCACATGGTGTGCCTCGACGTAGGGTTCGCCGCTCTTCTTGAGGAAGCCGACAGGGTTACGACCGAGCGCTTCGCACACCTGGCATTTGAAACCCATTGCGCGTTTGACCAGGGCACCGATCTGGCCCCGCTCAATCGTTCGGCTGAGCCTTTCCTTAGCTTCCGGGCAGGCGTGCAAATATCTCTGCTCCATCGCGGCGAGCTTCTCGCCGGCGATGTCGTCGTGCTCGCCCGCCGAAACTAGTTCGTCCGGCTCAATGTCGAGCAGAGCCATCACGCGATGAAAGTCGTTCGCTGCTATTGGAAACGACGCAGCCTGAAAGCCGTTTAGCAACAGCGGGGAAATGTCGGGCACTTCGGTGCGTAGCCTCGCGATCGTCAGCGGCCCATCAAGAAACGTGCGCAGGTAGCGTAGTTTGACGGTTGGCCAGCCGGGCTCGCGGGCTTCGCCGGGAGCCCAGAATTCATCGCTGGCGCCGGTGGCGTCGAAAGCCGCGCTTTCAACTTCGCAGACGGCATAGATGCCGGGTTCCAAGGGCGGGCTACCGTTCCGCTCTGCCGCCGATCGCCGATCGACGCCCACACGCACGATACCCAATTGTCCTGGCCCGAAACGCTCGCGATCCGATGGCCGAACGCCCCATGTGTCATGTTCGACGCGGCGATCGAGAAAGCGATCAATCGCCCACTTCTTCGGATTGCAAGCGAACACCCAATAGGCGGTTTCTGCCTGCGGCGCGGGCGCGTCGCTACTTCGGCTAAGGGGCGCGGCCGTGCCGGCTTCCACCCCCGCACGAATCGCGGCGACGGCAGCCGCAAGTCGGCTGGGCTCGTTCGCGAATTCCGCCCAGACGCTCTCTTCCTCTTTGTTGCCCCGCGTTAGGCCGACCTTGCCTTCAACCGTGTAGTCAGAGTCGAAACGGCGGAAGTTCATCATCTTCATATAGACGCCGTTCGCGTTTCGATAGGTGACGTCTTCGGTCTTGCCCGAGGCACGTCCCATCTTGCTAAGAAAGGCGGAAAGCTCGGCTACTTCCGGACTCTCTTTCCCCGGCAACGCGTGCGGAAAGCGCAGATAAAGGTCGAGGGCGAGAATAAGCTCGTCACGCGACCATGGAGGATTGCGCCGCAAGTCGCGCGCATCCGGCTTGTCTTCGGAAAGTGCTCCGGGCTCCTCACGTTGCAGGCCAAAGGCCCACGCCTTCACACCGGCTTCGTTCGCGGCAACTTCCTTCTGCCACACGATATGCGCGAGGCCTGAGAGTTTTCGGCTTTCTTGCAACACGCGATCGAAGTCTGCCGTGCTCCAAGTGTGAGACTGAGCGGCGGTCTGCATGGATGAAATCGGATACACCCAGTCTCCGTCGGGCCTCTGCCACGCGTCGTCGAAGGGAGCAGCGCCAGCTAGCCCGAGCGGAGGCAGGCCGGCTACGTAACAGGCGTAGTCGATGCGTGACTGTATGTTTCCGAGAACGCGGCCGTATCGGTGGAGATCGGCCATTCCGAGAGCCGCGGCACTGTCGGCATTTCGAAAGGGCGGCAACCGCCCATGGTTCGCCGCAGCTTGCTCTCGCAGCCACGCCAGGAGCGTCTCCGTTCGAGTTTGCGTTGAGACTGTCGCCTTTCGCAGGCGGCTTCTCGCCATCATTCGGAAGGCCAAGCGTCCGCCGGGCGTACCATTGCGCTCGCGCCGAGAATTCGTCGGGATGATCGACGACGATTTGCTCGTAAGAAAGGTCTTCAAGATCGGCGTCGGCCAGCGCGGTGAAGCCTTGCGTTGGCTTTGATTTTGCCACGGACTCCTCGGCGGCTCCGATGAGCCCTCGGTGGCGGAGCTGCAACAGCGTGCGGGTTGCGTTCGTGCCCTCGCGCTTCTTGATACCGGCGTACTCGCCAACGGCCTCGACGATCTTCTCTTCGGCGGGCGTGAGAAAGGTTAGATCGAGGCCAGTCTTCTCGGCAACGAGGGCGCGGCCAAGCGCCATCGTCTGCGCCCGGATTGCTTCTTTGATTTCTTCGGTTAGTGCATTGCGCACACGCGCATTCTCCTCGAATTGTCGCAGGTCTTCGAGGGTCTTAGTGCCGCGAATGGTGCGCGCGATGCGGTCGTCCATGGAAAACCACCTCTGTCTCGGCGATCCTGGCGAATTGTTTCCCGTTTGAAAATGGAAATCTGAATCAGGCCGCAGGGCGCGTCCGGCTTCGCCGGTCGGGCTGTCGCGCGCCGAGCCCCTTGGATCCCGCGAGCGGGATGCTGGGTCTCGGCCCTTCGGGCTTCGATCCCTCGCGCAGGTGAGCGGACAGCCTCTCGCCGCGCCGCGCGCGTCGCGGCGGCCGGCTGACTTTGTTCGTTTGAAGTCGGGGGCCTGCGGCCCCTGGCCGTCAAGGCCAAGGCGAGCGACGGCGCGCGTCTCCCCGTCCTTCCTCCCGTTGGTCGTGCAGGACGGGTGATCCCCCTCGCGCGCCGTCGGCCCTGACGTCCCACCCCGCTCATCGCCGCGTGGCTAGTCGGGTTGCAGCAGCAGCCGCAACCCGAATTTCAAGGAGCCACGAAGATGAGAACCGATGTCTATCAGCGCGTCACCGACCGCATTGTCAGCCAGCTTGAACAGGGCGTCCGCCCGTGGATGCAGCCCTGGAGCGCCGGAGGCGACGGCGCGCGCATCGTCAGGCCCCGCCGTTACAACGGCCAACCGTATAACGGCATCAATGTCCTGATGCTGTGGTCGGCGGCGGACGAGAAGGGCTACGCCTCGCCGGTATGGATGACCTTCAAGCAAGCGCTCGAATTCAACGCGCATGTGAGGAAGGGCGAGACCGGCAGCCTTGTCGTTTACGCCGACAAGATCACCCGCACCGAGACCGACGCCACGACAGGCGAGGAAGCCGAGCGCGCCATACCCTTCATGAAGGGCTACACCGTCTTGAACGTTACAGCGCCATGGGCGGCTTGCCCGGAGCGCTTACGCAAAGCCCCAACCGAAGGGCGAGACCGTGCAGCGCAGCTGAGAGCGCGAGAATTATTCTCCAGGCGACGCGGGCGAGCGTGAGTTCATGGCGGCGCAGCCGCCTTGTTACGTTCCGCGCTCTCGATGCGCTCCGCAGGTCTCGCCCTTCCGCGTCGGGCTTTGCGTAGAATGCTCCGGCAAGCCGTCGATCTGCTCGACGTTGAAGACGGTGTAGCCCTTCATGAAGGGTATGGCGCGCTCGGCTTCCTCGCCGGTCGTGGCGTCGGTCTCGGTGCGGGTGATCTTGTCGGCGTAGACGACAAGGCTTCCTGTCTCGCCCTTCCTCACGTGCGCGTTGAATTCGAGCGCTTGCTTGAAGGTCATCCATAGCGGCGAGGCGTAGCCCTTCTCGTCCGCCGCCGACCACAGCATCAGGACATTGATGCCGTTATACGGGCTGACCGTTGTAACGCCGAGGCCGGACGATGCGCCGCGCCGTCGCCTCCGGCGCTCCAAGGCTGCATCCACGGGCGGACGCCCTGTTCAAGCTGGGTGACAATCTTGTCGGTGATGCGCTGATAGACATCGGTTCTCATCTTCGTGGCTCCTTGATTTTCGGGTTGCGGCTGCTGCTGCAACCCGACTAGCCACGCGGCGATGAGCGGGGTGGGCCGTCAGGGCCGACGGCGCGCGAGGGGGATCACCCGTCCTGCACGACCGACGGGAGGAAGGACGGGGAGACGCGCGCCGTCGCTCGCCTTGGCCTTGACGGCCAGGGGCCGCAGGCCCCCAAAAACCAAACGAAAAAAGTCAGCCGGAAGCCGCGACGCGCGCGGCGCGGCGTGAGGCTGTCCGCTTACCTGCGCGAGGGATCGAAGCCCGAAGGGCCGAGACCCGGCATCCCGCTCGCGGGATCCAAGGGGCTCGGCGCGCGACAGCCCGACCGGCGAAGCCGGACGCGCCCTGCGGCCTGATTCAGATTTCCATTTTCAAACGGGAAACAATTCGCCAGGATCGCCGAGACAGAGGTGGTTTTCCATGGACAACCGCATCGCGCGCACCATTCGCGGCACTAAGACCCTCGAAGACCTGCGACAATTCGAGGAGACGCGCGTGTGCGCAATGCACTAACCGAAGAAATCAAAGAAGCAATCCGGGCGCAGACGATGGCGCTTGGCCGCGCCCTCGTTGCCGAGAAGACTGGCCTCGATCTAACCTTTCTCACGCCCGCCGAAGAGAAGATCGTCGAGGACCATTGGCGAGTACGCCGGTATCAAGAAGCGCGAGGGCACGAACGCAACCCGCACGCTGTTGCAGCTCCGCCACCGAGGGCTCATCGGAGCCGCCGAGGAGTCCGCGGCAAAATCAAAGCCAACGCAAGGCTTCACCGCGCTGGCCGACGCCGATCTTGAAGACCTTTCTTACGAGCAAATCGTCGTCGATCATCCCGACGAATTCTCGGCGCGAGCGCAATGGTACGCCCGGCGGACGCTTGGCCTTCCGAATGATGGCGAGAAGCCGCCTGCGAAAGGCGACAGTCTAACGCAAACTCGAACGGAGACGCTCCTGGCGTGGCTGCGAGAGCAAGCTGCGGCGAACCATGGGCGGTTGCCGCCCTTTCGAAATGCCGACAGTGCCGCGGCTCTCGGAATGGCCGATCTCCACCGATACGGCCGCGTTCTCGGAAACATACAGTCACGCATCGACTACGCCTGTTACGTAGCCGGCCTGCCTCCGCTCGGGCTAGCTGGCGCTGCTCCCTTCGACGACGCGTGGCAGAGGCCCGACGGAGACTGGGTGTATCCGATTTCATCCATGCAGACCGCCGCTCAGTCTCACACTTGGAGCACGGCAGACTTCGATCGCGTGTTGCAAGAAAGCCGAAAACTCTCAGGCCTCGCGCATATCGTGTGGCAGAAGGAAGTTGCCGCGAACGAAGCCGGTGTGAAGGCGTGGGCCTTTGGCCTGCAACGTGAGGAGCCCGGAGCACTTTCCGAAGACAAGCCGGATGCGCGCGACTCGCGGCGCAATCCTCCATGGTCGCGTGACGAGCTTATTCTCGCCCTCGACCTTTATCTGCGCTTTCCGCACGCGTTGCCGGGGAAAGAGAGTCCGGAAGTAGCCGAGCTTTCCGCCTTTCTTAGCAAGATGGGACGTGCCTCGGGCAAGACCGAAGACGTCACCTATCGAAACGCGAACGGCGTCTATATGAAGATGATGAACTTCCGCCGTTTCGACTCTGACTACACGGTTGAAGGCAAGGTCGGCCTAACGCGGGGCAACAAAGAGGAAGAGAGCGTCTGGGCGGAATTCGCGAACGAGCCCAGCCGACTTGCGGCTGCCGTCGCCGCGATTCGTGCGGGGGTGGAAGCCGGCACGGCCGCGCCCCTTAGCCGAAGTAGCGACGCGCCCGCGCCGCAGGCAGAAACCGCCTATTGGGTGTTCGCTTGCAATCCGAAGAAGTGGGCGATTGATCGCTTTCTCGATCGCCGCGTCGAACATGACACATGGGGCGTTCGGCCATCGGATCGCGAGCGTTTCGGGCCAGGACAATTGGGTATCGTGCGTGTGGGCGTCGATCGGCGATCGGCGGCAGAGCGGAACGGTAGCCCGCCCTTGGAACCCGGCATCTATGCCGTCTGCGAAGTTGAAAGCGCGGCTTTCGACGCCACCGGCGCCAGCGATGAATTCTGGGCTCCCGGCGAAGCCCGCGAGCCCGGCTGGCCAACCGTCAAACTACGCTACCTGCGCACGTTTCTTGATGGGCCGCTGACGATCGCGAGGCTACGCACCGAAGTGCCCGACATTTCCCCGCTGTTGCTAAACGGCTTTCAGGCTGCGTCGTTTCCAATAGCAGCGAACGACTTTCATCGCGTGATGGCTCTGCTCGACATTGAGCCGGACGAACTAGTTTCGGCGGGCGAGCACGACGACATCGCCGGCGAGAAGCTCGCCGCGATGGAGCAGAGATATTTGCACGCCTGCCCGGAAGCTAAGGAAAGGCTCAGCCGAACGATTGAGCGGGGCCAGATCGGTGCCCTGGTCAAACGCGCAATGGGTTTCAAATGCCAGGTGTGCGAAGCGCTCGGTCGTAACCCTGTCGGCTTCCTCAAGAAGAGCGGCGAACCCTACGTCGAGGCACACCATGTGATGCCGGTTTCAAAGCGCGAGGTCGGGTCGCTTGCGGCGGCGAATGTGATGACGGTATGCGCCAACCATCATCGGCAAATGCACTACGGCAATATCGACGTCGTCATCACCTCGGCGTGCTTCGAATTCACGATTGACGGGACGCCCGTAAAAATTCCTCGCCTGTCTCTCGCCCCGGCCCAAGCCGTCGCCCTTGCCGAAAGCGAGCTCGTGTAGCCCTGGGTTTCCGGCGCGCGAGCGTTCGAGTTACCACTCTTTGTTGTAGCCACTATTCTCGCTCAGCGTAACGCGTCCAAGTGGTCGCGTATGTCCGCCTATGAGCGCGAAAGATCGTCGCCCGAAGGGCCGAGACCCGTGATCCCGGTGCGGGATCCAAGGGGCGCGGCACGCGAGAGCCTGATCGGCAACGCCGGACGCGCCACTTCGCGGTTCATGCGCCGGCAGTTACCGGATAGTGAACGCGAACGCTGGTCCGCAAAGGGAGACGGCGGAGCTACTCTTTCTCGGCCTTCGGCAGCGCAATCAGCGAGGAAAGCTCTTCATCAGGAGCGAAGATTTCCTGCTCTCGCGTCTCCTGATAGGAAACCCAGCGAAACTGGCCATCGGCGACACGATTGAAGACGTAGAGGCTGGATTCGGCAATGCGTTCCGGTGCGCCGAAGCGAAAGAAAGGTAGCACCTTGCAGGCGGTCCGGCTGCCAGACATCCAAAAGGCTAACGCATTCGATTTCGTCGGGCGGTCGAGTTCGACGAATTCCCTGGAAAACGTCGGGTCGCTTCCGACAAGTTTTTCGAGTTCAAACTTGAAGCCGCTATCTGCAACCTCCGCTTTCCCCGGTCGGACGAGCAACACGCGCCGGAAAATCGGGGCAGCGACTTCGTAAAGATCTCGGATCGACTGGTGCAGATCGTTGTCGAGTTTTTCGGCGTCACTCGCCTTGATGTGGCCGCCATGTCCTTTCCAGGAATTGCGATAACGCCGCACGGTATCGATCGGCTGAAAGCCCCGCGCGAGAGCGCCAACAGCGTCCGCCGTTTGAAGCATCTCAGCGCCCGCAAATTCGGTAGCCGCTGCGCGGAGCTCCTTGTCACTGACGATACGGTTGAGGTCCTTGAGACACGTCGCCGCCAGATTCAGCCAGAAGCCAAAATCCGCCCGCTCGATTCCGGCACCTGCCGAAGGGTGCATCCAGTCTGCAAAGACCCGTTGCCAATCCCGACGCAGCGCACGGACGTGACTTGTGCCAATGGTCGCAAGGAACACGGCGGCAACTTCGAAGAAATTAAAGAGGGTTTCCAGCCGTTCCTTGGCGTCGGTCTCAACGCGATAGCGCCTGTAAATCGTCGCGAGCGGATAAGGCAGTTCGCGCCACCAATCATTGATCTTTCGATCGATATCGAGAACGGACTTCAGGTCGTCGATCTTTTCGGTCACCTCCGCCAGGTGCGCCCAATCGCTCGCGACGGAGACCTGCATTTCGTCGAAAACGGATTGCAGCAGCGAGAGATCGGTCTCGACGCGAGCGATCTGGTTCTGGGTTCGCAGTTCCGGCAAAGGGATTTTCAACGATTTCAGCGCTTCCGTCGACACTCTTTGAATCGTCGCGCCCTGTGCCAGCGCTCTGCGAAATTCCTTCCCGTATGCACCATTCAGCATGAGCGCCAAAAAATGGGGATTGGCTTTGCTTGGATCGATTTCGAGGCGGTAGACCGCCGACGGTTTTACCGTTTGATCCTCGAGGCGCGCTGTGACGCGGCTCGTGGCGTATTCGGGCACGAAAAGATATGCGCTCGCGCCGTCAGTCGCGGGCCTGTCGGCTTTCG
>CAVWKL010000030.1:0-16182 GCA_963755075.1 uncultured Alphaproteobacteria bacterium | reverse complement strand
CATGGGCTATTGGGAGTATCCACCGCTTGCGGAGAAGTACAGGATTCCGCTTGTCGTCACGGGATTCGAGCCGCTCGATTTGCTCGATGGAATTCGTCGCGCGGTGTTGCAACTCGAGGCCGGCAAGCACGAAGTCGAGAACGCCTACGAGCGCATTGTGACCTACGACGGCAACCAACCGGCGCAGAAGTTGCTGGCCGAAGTCTTCGAAGTAACAGATCGGGCCTGGCGCGGAATTGGCGTGATTCCGCGAAGTGGCTGGAGGCTCGCCCTGCTTATCAGGACTTTGACGCTGAGGCCCGTTTCCAGATCACGGGAATTCATACCGAAGAATCGCCGCTGTAGTCGCGCCGGCGATGTGTTGCGCGGCGCCATCAAGCCGGCCGAGTGCGCGGCCTTCGGCAAAGAATGCACGCCGCGGCATCCGTTGGGAGCGACCATGGTTTCGAGTGAAGGAGCCTGCGCGGCGTACCGCCTGAAGCTGACCTTCGAGAAGGGGGCCGACGGGGACCGCATCGTCGCCGAGGCGATGGCCGCATGGAAGGCGCCCTGAGCGTCCGTGTCGCCAAGTCCCCCGCCTTCAGCCGGGCAGGTTGAAGACCCGCGTCGAAACGAAATACCCCCCCTCGACGACGCCGAACGCGATCGGCGCGCCGAAGCATGAGGCGTAGGCGGGTCCCTCGCCGGGCGGCTCGGCGCCGCGCAGCAGCAGCTTTTGACCGCGGCGCAGGATCGCGGCGCCGTGGCGGTCGATGGCGAGGCGCGGCAGCTCCGCCAACCCCGCTTCGACGGGAAGCAGCGCCGCCGCGCGCGCCTCGGACGAAGAGCGCAGCGCCTCGTGCGCCGTCGCCCGATCCGCGAGGAACGGGCCGACGCGCGTGCGGCGCAGCAGCACGATGTGGCCATGGCAACCGAGCACGCGCCCGAGATCGCGCGCGATCGCGCGCACGTAGGCGCCTTTGCCGCATTCGGCCTCGAACCTCGCCTCGCCCGGTTCGGCCCCCACCAGTTCGAGCCGGTGGACGACGATGCTGCGCGCCGCGATCTCGAAAGATTCGCCGCCGCGCGCCAGATCGTAGGCGCGTTCGCCGCCGATGCGAATCGCCGAAAAGGTCGGCGGGATCTGGCTGATGAGGCCGACGAAACGGGGCAGCGCCGCCTCGATCTCCGCGCGGCTCGGACGCCGCTCGGAGCGGACGACGACCTTGCCTTCGGCGTCGTCGGTGTCGGTTTCCTCGCCCCACTTGACGGTGAACCGGTAGGCCTTTGTTCCGTCCTGCACGATCGGGACGGTCTTGGTCGCCTCGCCGAAGGCCACCGGCAACACGCCCGAAGCGAGCGGATCCAAGGTTCCGGCGTGGCCGGCCTTTTTCGCGTTGAAGAGATATTTCAGCTGCGCGACCGCCTGCGTCGAGGCGACGCCGACCGGCTTGTCGAAGTTGATCCAGCCGTTGACCTCGACGCGCGTCGAGCGGCGCGGGGGCGGCTTGCCGCGCCTCGACGGTTCGGCCGCGGCCGCGCACGGCGTCGCGGCGGTGTCAGCCTCGTCGTTCAATGGCGTTCCTCGTCGTCGTCATGGGCGAGGTCGCGCGCGACGCGCGGCGACTTCAGAAGCGCGTCGATTTCGGCCTGCGCGGCGAAGCTGTGGTCGAGCACAAAGCGCAGATCTGGCGCGAACTTGAGGTTGACCCGCTGGGCGACGAGCGCGCGCAGAGCCTTTTTGCGCTCACGCAAAGCCACGACGGTCGCCTCGGCGTTCTTGCCGCCGAGCGGCATGACGGCGACGGTCGCGAGCTTCAGGTCGGGCGACATCGTCACCGCTGGGATCGTCACGACCTGCCGATTGAGCACGGGATCGACGACTTCCCCGCGCTGGAGAATTTCCGCCATGGCGTGGCGGATCGATTCGCCCACGCGCTCGTGGCGATGCGAGGGGCCGGCGTGTTTGGAATCGGAGCGAGACATTTGCGCGAGAGCCTGAAATTCGAGGTTGAAGCGCGAAGCGAGGCGAAGGCAAGAAACAAGCTGACGCTTCTTGCGCTTCAACGATTTGCGGCGCCGGCCGATCAAGGGGCAAGGTCAACGCGACGGCGCCGCCCGCACAAGTCCGTTCAGGCGAAAGCGGTCCGTCGCCTTTTCGTGGGCCTTCCAGAGTCCGCCCCGCCGGGCTCGTCGCGCCTCAAAGCGTGCGGCGTATCTCCTCGACGTTGTAGCATTCGATGACGTCGCCGATGCGCATGTCCTGATAGTTCTCGAAGGCGACGCCGCATTCCTGGCCGGCCTGCACCACAGCGACCTCGTCCTTGAAGCGCTTGAGCGTCGACAGCTTGCCCTCGTGGACGACCACATTGTCGCGAATGAGGCGCACATGCGAGCCGCGCTGCACCACGCCGTCGGTGACGCGGCAGCCCGCGACGTTGCCCACCTTCGAGATCGAGAACACTTCGAGGATCTGCGCGTTGCCGAGCATCGTCTCGCGCAGGGTCGGCGAAAGGAGGCCGGACATCGCCGCCTTCACGTCGTCGACGAGGTTGTAGATGATGTTGTAATAGCGGATCTCGATGCCTTGCTGCTCGGCGAGATCGCGCGCTTCCTTGTGCGCGCGCACGTTGAAGCCGATGATCACCGCCTTGGAAGCCTCGGCGAGCGTCACGTCGGACTCGGTCACGCCGCCGACGCCGCCGTGGATGACGCGGGCCGCGACTTCCTCGGTGCCGAGTTTCTCGATCGCGGCGGTGATCGCCTCGACCGAGCCTTGCACGTCGCCCTTGACGACGATCGGCAACTCCTTGCGGCCCGCCGACTTGAGATTGCTCATCATGTCGCTGAGCGAGGTGCGCACCACGCCGCCGCGCACGGCGAGCTTCTCGCGTTTCTGGCGCTCGCGATATTCGCTGATCTCGCGCGCCCGCGCTTCGCTGTCCACCACGCCGACGCGGTCGCCCGCCTCTGGCGCGCCGGAAAAGCCCAGCACCTCGACGGGCGTCGACGGCCCCGCCTCCTCGACGTTATCGCCTTTGTCGTCGATGAGCGCGCGCACCCGGCCCCATTGCGAGCCGGCGACGACGAGCTCGCCGACGCGAAGCGTGCCGCGCTGCACCAACACCGTCGCAACCGGGCCGCGACCGCGATCGAGGCGCGCCTCGATCACCGTGCCCTCGGCGTTGCGCTCGGGATCGGCGACGAGGTCGAGAAGCTCGGCTTGCAGCGCGATCGCTTCGAGCAGCTTGTCAAGATTGATGTGTTTGGTGGCGGAGACCTCGACGCTGAGCGTTTCGCCGCCGAAAGCCTCGACCTGAACGTCGTGCTGCAACAACTCCTGCATGACGCGCTGCGGGTTGGCTTCGGGCTTGTCGATCTTGTTGATCGCGACGATGATCGGCGCCTTAGCCGCCTTGGCGTGGCGGATCGCCTCGATCGTCTGCGGCATCACGCCGTCGTCGGCGGCCACGACCAGCACGACGATGTCGGTCACCTTGGCGCCGCGCGCGCGCATCGCCGTGAAGGCGGCGTGGCCGGGCGTGTCGATGAAGGTGATCGGGGCGCCGCCGGGAGCGGTGACCTGATAGGCGCCGATGTGCTGGGTGATTCCACCCGCCTCTCCGGCCACCACGTTGGCGTGCCGGATGGCGTCGAGGAGCGAGGTCTTGCCGTGGTCGACGTGACCCATGATGGTGACGATCGGCGGGCGCGGAACCGGAGCGCCCTCTTCGTCGGGACGGTCGAACAATCCTTCTTCGACGTCCGACTCGGCGACGCGCTTGACGGTATGGCCCATTTCCTCGGCGATCAGCTCCGCCGTGTCGGCGTCGAGCGTATCGGTCAAGGTGACCATGCGGCCCTGACGCATCAGCAGCTTGATGACGTCGACGGCGCGCTCGGACATGCGGTTCGCCAGTTCCTGGATGGTGATCGCCTCGGGCAAGACGATTTCGCGGGAAATCTTCTCTTTGGCTTCCTGGACGCCGTGACCTTTGAGGCGCTGGGTGCGGCGGCGGAAAGCGGCGACGGAGCGGGTGCGCTCCTCCTCGCCCGCGGTGGCGCTGGCGACCGTCAGACGGCCGCGGTTGCGTTGATCGCCGCCGCGCGCCGGGCGCGGCGTCGGCAGCATAACCTTTGCCGCGGGAGCGATGACTGTCGTCCGGCGAACGACGCGCTTGCCGTCTTCTTCCTCGGCGGCGGGGCCGGGGGCAGCCGCTTTGATCGCGCTCGGGGCGGCGGCCGCCGGGGGGGCGGCGGCGGCGGGTTTGCGGCCCAATGACGTGGCCGGCGTCGTCGCCGGTTCGCCGCCGGCAAGGCGTCGGCGCGCCTCCTCTTCCGACTGTCGCTTGAAACTGGCCTCCTGCGAGCGGCGCAGTTCTTCCTCGCGCTTGCGCGCTTCGGCGGCTTCGCGCTCGGCCATTTCGCGCGCCTCGCGCTCGCGACGCGCTTCGGCGTCCGCTTCCTGGCGGCGGCGGTCCTCCTCCTCACGCGCGCGGGCGTCGACGAGCGCCCTGGCGCGCGCTTCGCGCTGTTCTTCGGTCAGCGTGCGCAACACCACGCCGGTCTTCGGCGGCGCAGCTGGCGTCGGTCCGCGAGGGGCGACCGCTGGGGCGGCTGAGGCCGGAGCGGCCGTCTTTGGGGCGACGAGCGCCGTCGGCGCCGCCTCGCGCGCCGGGGCTTCGCCCGGTCCGAGGACGCGGCGCTTGACCTTCTCGACGACGACCGCCTTGCTTCGCCCGTGCGAAAAACTCTGGCGCACGGTGCCCTGCTCGACGGGCCGCTTCAGGTGCAAAGTCGGCTTCACCGGGGGTACGCCCAAAGTCTTGTCGCCGCTGTTGTTCGTTTCACTCATGCGATTGTCCAGTGACCCCGGCCTATTGTTCGTTCATTCCGGCGTTTTGTCGGTCGCGCCGGTCGCGCTCGCGTCGATCGAGACGTCCGTCGGCGCAGCGTCGCCCGCCCGATATCGCGTCAGACGCTCGGCCTTGGCGAGAAAGGCCGCACTGGCCTCGCCCGCATTGAGCGCTGCATGTATCACATTTGTCCTTCCCAATGCCAAATCCAATTGGCGAGAGGAGAACAGATTTATTCGCCGGATCGACTCGGCCGCTTCGCCGAGGCGTCCGCGCAGCAGGCGCCGCAATTTCGACGCCCCGTCCGGCGCGCCGTCGGCGGCGTGGATCAGGGCGACGACGGCGCCCGCGGCGATCGCCGCCTCGACCTTTGCCGCGCCGGCGACGACGAGCCCCGCCTTGTTGACGATCGAGAGGAACTGCAGCGCATCCCGCTCAAGCAGACGATCGACCGTCTCGGCGAGTTCCGGGCCGGCGTTGGCGCGCACGCGAAACCCCCTGGAAAAGGCCTGCTTGGCCGCCGCCTGACGCACGGTGGCGACGTCGAGCCGCGTCCACACGCCGCGCCCCGGCAGCTTGCGTCTGACGTCGGGCACGACGTCGCCCGCACCGGACAAGGCAAAGCGCAACATCGCCTCCGGCGGCCCCTTCTCGCCGGATATGACGCAGGTGCGCGCCGATCCGCCGTCGTCTTTCTCCACACCCTTGCCCAATCGCCGCGCCTCCCGCCTATTCGGCTTGCGCCTCGGCGGCGTCGTCGGTTTCCGCGGCGGGCGTGACGGCGGTCTCCTCGACCCAGCCGGCGCGCACGCGCGCCGCCATGATCATGGCGTCCGCCTGCTCGCGCGAGACGTCGAATTCCGCGAGATAGCCGGAGAATCTCTTCTCGCCGCCCTCGCCGCGCTCGGTCCAGCCGACGAGATCGTCGGTCGCGCAACCGGCGAGATCCTCGACGGTCTTGACCCCGTTCTGTCCGAGCTTGACCAGCATCGGCGTGGTCAGGCCGTCGATCGACTTGAGATCGTCGGAGACGCCGAGCGCCTTGCGCGCGTCGTCGTATTCGGCCTCGACCCGCGCCAGGTGCCCCTGCGCGCGCGCCTGGATTTCCTCCGCGGTCTCAGCGTCGAAGCCCTCGATCGAGGCCAGTTCGTGCAAATCGACATAGGCGATTTCCTCGACCGTGCGGAAGCCTTCGGAGGCAAGCAGCTGCGCCACGGTCTCGTCGACGTCGAGCGCGTTCATGAACGCGGTCGTGCGCTCGACGAACTCCTTCTGGCGGCGCTCCGATTCCTCGGCCTCGGTGAGGATGTCGATGTCCCAGCCGGTCAGCTGCGAGGCCAGGCGCACGTTCTGCCCGCGTCGGCCGATCGCCAGCGAAAGCTGATCGTCGGGCACGACGACCTCGATGCGGGTGGAGTCCTCGTCGAGCACCACCTTCATCACCTCGGCCGGCTGCAGCGCGTTGACGATGAAGGTCGCCGCGTCGCGCGACCAGGGAATGATGTCGATCTTCTCGCCCTGCAGTTCGTTGACGACCGCCTGCACGCGCGAGCCGCGCATGCCGACGCAGGCGCCGACCGGATCGATCGAGGAATCGTTGGAGACGACCGCGATCTTGGCGCGCGAGCCGGGATCGCGCGCCACCGACTTCACCTCGACGATGCCGTCGTAGATTTCCGGCACCTCCTGCGCGAACAGCTTGGCGGTGAATTGCGGATGGGTGCGCGAAAGGAAGATCTGCGGCCCGCGCGCCTCGCGACGCACGTCGTAGACGTAGGCGCGGATGCGATCGCCCGGACGGAACATCTCGCGCGGGATCAATTCGTCGCGGCGCACCACCGCCTCGCCGCCCGGCGCCGCCGAGGTCGACGACGACGTTGCCGTATTCGACCCGCTTGACCTGCGCCGTTGATGATCTCGCCGATGCGGTCCTTGAAGACGTCGTATTGCTTGTCGCGCTCGGCCTCGCGGATCTTCTGCACCAGCACCTGCTTGGAAGCCTGGGCGGGGATGCGGCCGTAGTCGAACGGCGGCAGCGATTCGGCGATCCAGTCGCCGATCTGCGCCGAGGGGTTCTTCTTTTGCGCCTCGGCCAGCGTGATCTGCGTTGCGTCGTTCTCGACCTGGTCGACGACCAGCAGCAGGCGCGAGAAGCGGATCTCGCCGGTCTTCGGATTGATCTCGGCGCGCACCTCGGTCTCCTGGCCGTAGCGCGAGCGCGCCGCCTTCTGCATCGCGTCCTCCATCGAGGCGAGCACGATCGAGCGGTCGATCGATTTCTCGCGCGCGACGGCGTCGACGATCTGCAAGAGTTCGAGTCTGTTGGCGCTGACGGCCATCGTCTTCTCCTTTTGTCGGGCGAGGGACGACGGAGGGCGCAGGATGGATAGGTCTATCGACCGTCCGTCCGCTTTCCTCCGTCCTCCCTGCTCTGTCGTCTGTTCTCTGTCTTCTGTTGTTTGACCGCGGCCTTCTCCCGCCGCAGCGTCGCGCGGATCAGCTCCTCGGTGAGCACCAAACGCGCCTCCGCCATTTCGGCGATGAGGAGATCGACGCGCGATTCGACGTCGCCCGCTTCGCCCGGCAGGCGAATTCGGGCGACCGGCGCCCCCTCGATCGAATTGACCGCCTCGATCCTGCCGCGAAAACGCTTCCGCCCTTCCACGGCGACCGCCATCTCGATGCGCGCGTCGCAGCCGATCGCGCGGCGGAAATCCGATTCGCGCACCAGCGGCCGATCGATGCCCGGCGAAGAGATTTCGAGCCGGTAGGCCTGGCTCATCGGCTCCTCGAGGTCGAACACCGGCGACAGCGCCTGGCTGGCGCGCTCGCAATCGTCGATCGACATGGAGCCGTCCGGGCGCTCGGCCATGATCTGCACCGTCGCGACCTGCGCTGCGGACACCTTCACGCGCACGACGCGCATGCCGAGATCGCGCAGCGGCGGCGCGGCGATGCGGGCGATGCGCTGCGCCAGACCGTTGTCGACGATGAGACGCGCCTCGTCGAGCCCTTCCTCGGGCGCGAGCGCGATGTGCGGCGGAGACGTTCCGACCATGAGCCCCGGCGGAAATAAAAAAGAGCGGGTCCCAGCCGGGGCCCACTCTCAAAATCTCTCCTTACCGTCGCCGATGAGGAGCTATGAGATCGCGTACAGACCCGCATATAAGCGAAGCGCCGCGCCAATGCAACAAAAAACCCGAAGCCGCGCCTCCTTGTCGTGAGGCGGCGCTGGTCGCGCCGGCGACCGTGCCGCGTCGCGGACGCTGAAGCCGGCGACGGCGCGAACGGCCGCCGCGTCCCTACGCCGTCGGCAATTTATAGTCCTTGAAGGCCTCTCGTAGTTTCATCTTGTTGACCTTGCCGGTCGCGGTATGCGGGATTTCCTTCACCAATTGCATGTCGTCGGGCATCCACCAATTGGCGATGTGGCCTTGCAGAAATCTGAAAACCTCGTCGGCGCTCGGCGTCTTGCCGTCCTTGGGCACGACGACAAGAAGCGGCCGCTCGTCCCATTTCGGGTGGGCGACGCCGATCACCGCCGCCTCGGCGACATCCGGGTGGCCGACGGCGAGGTTCTCGATGTCGATCGAGGAAATCCATTCTCCGCCCGACTTGATGACGTCTTTGGAGCGATCGGTGATTTGCATGTAGCCGTCAGGGTCGATGGTGGCGACGTCGCCGGTGTCGAAGAAGCCGGTCTCGTCGAGAATTGGCCCGCCTTCGCCCTTGAAGTAGGATTGCACGACGGCGGGGCCGGCGACCTTCAAGCGGCCGAAACGCTTGCCGTCCCAGGGCAGCTCACGGTTTTCACCGTCGACGATCTTCATTTCGACGCCGAACGGCGCCCAGCCCTGCTTGTTCTTGAGCGCGAAGACGTCCTCTCGGGTCGCGCCGGGGGACAGCGGCTTGATCGACCCCACCGAGCCGAGCGGGCTCATTTCCGTCATCCCCCAGGCATGACGGACTTCGACCCCGTAGTCGTCCTCGAACGCCCGGATCATCGAGGGCGGGCAGGCCGAGCCGCCGATGACCACCGTCTTCAAGCTGGACAGCTTCTTGCCTTCCTTCTGGAGGTAGCCGAGCAACATCAGCCACACGGTCGGCACCGCCGCAGTGAACGTCACTTGCTCCGTCTCGAGCAGCTCATAGACCGAAGCGCCGTCGAGACGGGCGCCCGGCATCACCATTTTCGCGCCGCGCATCGGCGCCGAAAACGCCAAGCCCCACGAATTGGCGTGGAACATCGGCACCACGGGCATGACGCAGGATTGCGGGCCGACCGGCAAGCAATCCAGACCGGAGACGAACAGAGAATGCAGCACGTTGGAACGGTGCGAATAGAGAACGCCCTTGGGATGGCCGGTGGTGCCCGAGGTGTAGCAAAGCCCCGCCGCCGTATGCTCGTCGAACTCCGCCCAGCGGAAATCGCCGTCGACTTCGCCGATCCAGTCTTCGTAGGCGACGGCGTTCTTCAGCTTGGTCGCCGGCATATGCCGGGCGTCGGTCAAGACGACGTAGCGCTCGACGGTCGGCAGCTTGTCGGCGATCGCCTCCAAAAGCGGCGCGAAAGTCAGGTCGAGGAACACCAAGCGGTCCTCGGCGTGGTTCATGATCCACACGATCTGATCGACGAACAGCCGCGGGTTGACGGTGTGGTAGACCGCGCCGACGCCAGTGATGCCGTACCAGGTTTCCAGATGACGGAATCCGTTCCACGCCAAGGTCGCGACGCGATCGCCGGCCTTGATGCCCTCGCGGTCGAGGCGCTGGGCGACGCGCATCGCGCGCGCGCGCACCTCGCGGTAGTTGGTGCGGTGGATCGGTCCCTCGACGAGACGGCTCACGACTTCCCGACGGGGATGCTGAACGGCGGCGGAATCAATCACCTTGTGAATCAGCAGCGGCCATTCCTGCATCAACCCCAGCATTGCGTCCCTCCCCGGCTTGTTACTTATTCCAGATCAATAGCATGGCGCCCGGGATGGCGCTTGACAAGGCGAGCGGCGGCAAATTGCCGCCGCGCGCGCGCGCCTGTAGGGTGGCGTCGCGGGCGTCCGAGGCGGCGCGGGAGGCGAAGTGCGATGCTCAAGCAGGAGAGCCAGGATCGGGCGGTCCGCGTCTGGTTTCGTTTCATTCGCTTGGAGAGCCGACTGCAACTCGCCGTCGCCGAGCGGCTGCGCGAAATCGGCCTTTCGGTCCCTCAGTGCGACGTCCTGACGACGCTGACCGAGGCGGAAGGGATCAGTCAGCAGGAACTCGCTAAGCGCCTCTATGTGACCAAGGGCAATATATCCGGCCTTTTGGACCGGCTCGAGAACGCCGGTTTGGTGGAACGCCGCTCCATCGCCGCGGACCGGCGCCAATATGCGATCTATCTGACCGCCGCGGGGCGCGCGGCGGCGCTCAGCGCCATCGCGGTGCAGCACGCGCTGATCGCCGCGACGCTCGGCCAATTGCCGCCCGAAAGTCTCGCCAAATTCGAGGATCTGCTGATCGCCACCCGCGATCTCGTGCGCGATTATCGCGAGCGCGCCCGCCCCAACGCGGGCAAACGCTCGCCGCTCAAGGCCCTCGCGCGCGTCTGAACGCGACGCGGAACGGCTCTAACGAAACAGCGCCGCCGCGTTGGCGATCGTCTGCAAAACGCCCCAGGCGAGGGGTATGCCGACGAAGCACCAGGCGAGAACCAGCTTCAGTTTCATCGAGTCGAAGGACTTCGCATTGGCCATCGGCGTTCCTCTCAAGCTCCTGCCGGATCGCCGGCGGCGGCGATGTCCGCCAGCGCCTCCTCGGCCTCGTGTTCGGGGCGCATGTGAAAGCGGTGATGCACCGCCTTGACGAACAGGTTGCACAAGAACCCCACCACGAGCAGTCCGGCCATAATGTACATGGTCGTGTTGTAAGCATCCGCCTTCGGCACGCCGTGGTCGATTTGGTATTGCCGGATGTAGTTCACCAGCACCGGACCGAATATGCCCGCCATCGACCAGGCGGTGATCAACATGCCATGGATGGCGCCGACGTAGCGCGTGCCGAACATGTCCCGGAGATAGGCGGGAACGGTGGCGAATCCGCCGCCGTACATCGACAGAATCACCAGGAAACAAAGCACAAACAGGGTGACGCTGCCGAGCGATCCCGCCGAAGGGACAAGCGCATAGAGCGCCGGGCCGATGACGAAGAAGCAGAAATAGGTGTTCTTGCGGCCGATATAGTCGGAGATCGACGCCCAGAAGAAACGCCCCGCCATGTTGAACAGACTGAGCAACCCGACGAAACCCGCCGCGGCGAGCGGAGTGACCCGGCCGGGGAACATTTCCTGGCTCATCGCCGAGGCCTGGCCGAGCACGCCGATGCCGGCGGTGACGTTCAGGCAGAGAACCCACCAGATCAGCCAGAACTGCGGCGTCCTCAACGCGTCGTAGACATAGACGTCGTTCCTGGTGATCAGCGCATGCGTAACCGCATGCGGCGTGTAGCCTTCCGGCTTCCAGCCGGCCGGCGGCACGCGCACGATCGCCGCGCCGACCCACATGAAGCAGAGGTAGATGGCGCCGAGACAGAGGAAGGCTTCGGCGACGCCGATATGGCTCGGCGTCGAAAACCTTTGCATCAGCCATACCGAAAGCGGCGAGGCGATGAACGCGCCGCCGCCGAAGCCCATGATCGCCATGCCGGTGGCCATGCCGGGACGATCCGGGAACCACTTGATCAGGGTGGAGACCGGCGAGATGTAGCCGAGCCCCAGCCCGACGCCGCCGAGCACGCCGTAGCCGAGATAGACGATCCACAGGGCGTGCAAGGAGACGCCGATCGCGGAGACGAAGAAGCCGGCGGCCCAGCAAAGCCCGGAGGCGAACATCGCGCGCCGCGGGCCGCCGTCCTCGACCCAGCGGCCGAACACCGCCGCCGACACGCCGAGAAAGAAGATCGCAATGGAGAAGATCCAGCCGAGATCGGTGAGCTTCCAATCGTCCGGCGCGGCGTGATCGATGCCGATCAACTTGCTCATCGGCAGGTTGAACACGCTGAATGCATAGGCTTGCCCGATGCACAAATGAATGCACAGCGCGGCCGGCGGAACCATCCACCGGCTGAAGCCCGGCGCCGCGACGGTGCGCGCGCGATCAAGGAAGCGGAAAGAACCGACTGGCGTCGCCGCGGCGTTGGCGCTGGTCATCGCCTCGCCTCCCTTCGGCGGCGCCGATCGCCGCCGCCCGCTGCCCCGGCGCGCAAATGACCCCCATCCCACCGACGCCTTCGCGCGCGGCTTGGGGCAACCCCGGACTTCGACATCGTTTCCTCCTCTCGTATGCCCGGCGCGTCGTGATTTGCGCGCCGCAGCGTCTTCCTTGCCGATCTAGCCGGCGACGTCTTGTTTCAGCGCCGCGACCGCGCCGGCCGCGATCCCATTGAGACCGGCGCGGCCCGAATCGGCGTATGTGACTATTTCGCGAATCATTTTTGGCGTCCAGTAGAGCTTGAGGTGCGCCGTCGCGGCGCCGACCGCCTCGCGCTCGGGCATGGCGCGGAAGGCGGCGCCGATCTGGTTGGCCATGCGCGCCAGTTTGTCGATCTTCGCCCCGCTCACGCCGCCAGCCCCCCGTTCGCCGCGCTCGCTGCGACAGTGAAGATCGTGGCGCGATCGGCGCGGGCGACCGCGACGAGCGTAACGCCGCTTTCGCGCGCGCGCTCGAGCGCGAGCGAGGTCGGCGCCGAAAGCGAGACCAGCGTTGCCGCGCCGAACGCCGCCGCCTTGGCGACCATCTCGAACGAGCAGCGGCTGGTGACGACGACGAAGCCGCTTTCCGGATCGACCGAGGCCAGCGCCAGCGCGCCGATCAGTTTGTCGAGCGCGTTATGGCGCCCTACGTCCTCACGCGCCAAGAGAACGGCGCCGGAGCGGTCGCACCATGCCGCGCCATGCGCGGCGCGCGTCTCGGCGTTGAGCGGCTGAGCGCGCTCGAGGCCGTCGAGCGCGGCGCGGATCGCCGCCGGCGCGATCGGCGCGCTCATCGGGATGGGTCGGCGCGGCTTGGGCAGATGCGCGAGATCCTCGAGGCCGCACAGGCCGCATCCGGTGCGCCCCGACATCGCCCGCGCGCGCGAAAGATGGGCGCGCATGCGCTCGCCCGTCAGCGCGACGTCGAGGCGCACGCCCGCCTCGACGACCTCGACCTCGACGTGGCGGATTTCGTCGACGCGCTCGACGATGCCCTCGCTCAAGGCGAAGCCGACGGCGAAATCCCGGAGGTCGCACGGCGTCGCCATCATCACCGCGAAAGGCGCGCCGCCGAACGCCAGCTGGATCGGCGTCTCGACCGCGACCGCGCATTGCCGCGCCGCGCCGCAGGCGCCGCGGTCATAATCGAAAGTCTGCGCCGATGCGAGCACGGCGCCTGGCCGCTCATTCGCCGACATGGACTTCAGCCCCGCCGACGCGGCGCCGAGCGACGCCTTCTTCGCGATCGCGCTCCTGCCATTCGGAATAGGCGTTGGTGCGCCGGACCTGCACCGCCGTCACCTTGTACTCCGGACAATTGGTCGCCCAATCGGAATGATCCGTCGTCACCACGTTGGCGCCGCTGCCGGGGTGATGGAACGTCGTATAGACGACGCCAGGCTGCATGCGCTCGGAGATCTTCGCGTGCAGCGACACCTCGCCGACGCGGCTCTGCAGAGAGACGAGATCGCCGTCGCGCACGCCGCGGCTTTCGGCGTCGAAGGGGTGCATCTCGAGCACGTCTTCGTCGTGCCAGCGGCTGTTCTCGGTGCGCCGGGTCTGCGCGCCGACGTTGTATTGCGTCAGGATGCGCCCGGTCGTGAGCAACAACGGAAACAACGGCCCGGTGCGTTCGTCGGTGGCGACGTAGTCGGTCAGCATGAACTGCCCCTTGCCGCGCACGAAGCGCTCGACGTGCATGATCGGCGTTCCCTGGGGCGCGGCGTCGTTGCATGGCCATTGGATCGAGCCGAGTTCGTCGAGCCGGGCGTAGGAGACGCCTTCGAAGGTCGGCGTCGCCGCGGCGATTTCGTCCATGATCTCGCTGGGATGCATATAATTCATGGGAACGCCGAGGGCGTGTGCGAAGGCGATCGTCGCCTCCCAGTCGGCCTTGCCGGCGAGCGGGGCCATCGCTTTGCGCACGCGGCTGATGCGGCGCTCGGCGTTGGTGAAGGTGCCGTCCTTTTCCAGAAACGAAGCGCCGGGAAAGAAGACGTGGGCGTAGCGCGCGGTCTCGTTGAGGAAGAGATCCTGGACGATCACGCATTCCATCGCCTTGAGCCCCGCCGTGATGTGCTGCGTGTCGGGATCGGATTGGGCGATGTCCTCGCCTTGGATGTAGAGCCCCTTGAACGACCCTCGACCGCTTCGTCCATCATGTTGGGAATGCGCAGGCCCGGCGCCTTGGAGAGATCGACGCCCCACAGGCGGTCGAAAGACCTCCTGCGTCGCGTCGTCGGAAACGTGGCGATAGCCGGAGAATTCGTGCGGGAACGAACCCATGTCGCACGAGCCCTTGCACGTTGTTCTGGCCGCGCAACGGGTTCACGCCGACGCCCTCGCGGCCGACATTGCCGGTCGCCATCGCGAGATTCGCCATCGCCATCACCGTCGTCGAGCCCTGGCGAGTGTTCGGTGACGCCGAGGCCGTAGTAGATCGCCGCGTTCCCGCCTTGGCGAAAAGGCGCGCGGCGGCGCGCAGCATCGGCGGCGGGGACCCCGGTCGCCGCGGCCGTCGCCTCGGGGGAATGGCGTTCCTCGGCGATGAACCGCGCCCAGGATTCGAAATTGGCGGGATCGCACCGCTCGCGCACGAAGGCCTAGTCGACGAGCCCCTCGGCGACGATCACATGGGCGAGCGCGTTGAGGAGGGCGACGTTCGTCCCCGGCCGCAGCGCAAGGTGAAAATCCGCCTCGACGTGCGGCATGCGCACGAGGTCGATGCGGCGCGGATCGACGACGATCAGCTTCGCGCCCGCGCGCAGGCGCTTCTTCATGCGCGACGCGAAGACCGGATGACGCGTCGGTCGGATTGGCGCCGATCACCAGGATCACGTCGGCCTTGTCGACCGACTTGAAATCCTGCGTCCCCGCCGACGTGCCGAAGGTCTTGGAGAGCCCGTAGCCGGTCGGCGAATGGCAGACGCGCGCGCAGGTGTCGACGTTGTTGTTGCCGAAGCCGGCGCGCACCAGCTTTTGGATGAGAAACACCTCCTCGTTGGTGCAACGCGAGGAGCTTATGGCGCCGATCGAATCGCGTCCGTAACGCGCCTGGATTCGCCGAAATTCCTCCGCCGCGTAGCGAACCGCCTCGTCCCACGCGACCTCGCGCCAGGGATCGTCGATCGAAGCGCGGATCATCGGCTTGACGATGCGGTCCTTGTGCGTCGCGTAGCCGTACGCAAAGCGGCCTTTGACGCAGGAATGGCCCTCGTTGGCCTTGCCCCCCTTGGCGGGGACCATGCGCACGACATTCTCGCCCTTCATTTCCGCTTTGAAGGCGCAACCGACGCCGCAATAGGCGCAGGTGGTGACGACCGAGCGCTCCGGCGTCCCCTCGACGATGACGCTTTTCTCGTTCAGCGTCGCGGTCGGGCAGGCTTGCACGCAGGCGCCGCAGGAGACGCATTCCGAAGCGAAGAAATCGCCGCCGCCGGGCGAGACCCGCGAGCCGAAGCCGCGGCCGAGAATCGTCAGCGCGAAGGTCCCCTGCACTTCTTCGCAGGCGCGCACGCAGCGCGAACAGACGATGCATTTCGACGGTTCGAAGGTGAAATAGGGATTGGACGAATCGATCGGCGCCTTGGCGTGGTTTTGGCCGTCGAAGCCGTAACGCACTTGGCGGAGGCCGACAGCGCCGGCCTGGCCCTGCAATTCGCAGTCGCCGTTGGCGCTGCAGGTCAGGCAGTCGAGCGGATGGTCGGAAATGTAAAGTTCCATCACGCCCCGCCTAAGCTTGGCCAGCCGCGGCGTCTGGGTGCGCACCGTCATCCCGTCCTCGGACGGCGTGGTGCAAGAGGCCGGCGTTCCCTTACGGCCTTCGATTTCGACGAGACAGAGCCGGCACGAGCCGAAGGCCTCCAGGCTGTCGGTGGCGCACAGCCGGGGGATCGGCGCGTCGAGGAGCGCCGCCGCGGCCATCACCGAAGTTCCCGCGGGAACGCTGACCTCCCGGCCGTCGATGGTCAGGGTCACGCTCGCGCCGCCGCGCCGGATCGGCGTGCCCGAATCGAATTCCTGCAACAGCGCCATTTGAGGCTCCTATCTCGCCGCTCGCGGCCGGCCGCTGGCGAAATCCTCCGGGAAATGATCGAGCGCGCTGAGCACGGAAAACGTATC
>CAVWKL010000029.1:0-6712 GCA_963755075.1 uncultured Alphaproteobacteria bacterium | reverse complement strand
AGGTCGAGTTGACGCTTGGCAAAGAGATCGCCCGGATGGCGCCCAACAAGCAACTCCGCGACAAACTCAGCGCCGTCATCGGCAACGGCGACACGATCGACGCTATCGCCGGCGCGCTCGGCGCCGCGGCCTCCGGCACGCAAGAGGGGCGGATGGAAGCCGCCAAGTATGTCGGCGAGCAACTGCTCGCCTTGACGCCCTGGGCCGACGTGGTCGCTTTCATTCAGTCCGCTTATGGCGCGATGAAATTCATCAAAGATCGATATGTCGACGACAACATCGAAGACCTCTACCAGCATTACAAGGCCGCGCGCGGCAGCGGCGACGACGACGCAGCCGCCGCTCAGGCGCTGGGCGACGTGGACAAGACGCTAGACAAACCCATTTATGCGGCCATCGTGCGAGATCAAATGGCCGAACTGCGCCAAGAGAAGACGAAGGCCATCGCCGACGCGCTCGGCTCCGTCGACGCCAAGTTGCGCGATCATCTGACCGGCGTCTCGGATCAGGAGGTCAAGAACAGCGTCGTCGCCTCGTTCGAGGGGCGTTTCGACAAGGAGCGCAACGCCGCCGACGTCGCGCAGAAGCGCGCGACGGCGCAGGATCAGGCGGAGGAGATTCTCAAAGAACTCAACAGTGTCGGCGACGAACGCTATCCGATGGTCGACAAACGCTCGGTCTGGTTCGAAAAGGCCCCGATCGACCTCGACAAGTTCCCGTCCATGGTGCGCGATCGGATCATCGAGGACGGGGTGCTCGATCCCGACAATCTGGCCGACCTCAAGGCGATGGCGCACGCCCTGGCGACCGAGCTCCTCTACAACCAGCAATCGCCGCAGTACGCCGAACAGCTCAAGCTGATCAAGGATCGAGAGGACAGCCTGCTCAAGACGATGACGGGCGCGCCCTGCCTGCGCGATACGGACGTCCAGCGCCTCGCCGATCGCCTGTGGCGGAAGGGCGACCGTCTCGTCGCCGCCGGCAAAGCCGACGCCGCCCGCGACGCGTTCAAGCTGAGCCTCTCCTACTGCCAGGACGCCGATCGGAGCGCTTGGCTCGCCGGTCTGGCGACGTCCGCCGCCTCGGGCGGACCCCCGCTCGCGCCGGACGCCGCCGCCATCGTCGCGCGCACCCACGCCCGCCTGTCGGCGTTGAACTACGCCAAGCTGAAAGCCTTGCTCGACTATATGAACGTCACCGCGCCGAGAGAATTCTACGCCTGCATGTGCGGCCAGATTCCGCATGGGCCGGGGGTCGGCTTCGCTTACGACCCCGAGGGGTGCAAGCAAAAGTGGGGCGACAAGGTCTGCCATTTCGTCGGCGGATGGGGCGACTCTTGCGCCGACACGCCGACTGGCGAAGCCGCCTGGACGGCCTGTCTGGCGGTGGCCGGCATCGGATACAAGTCGCCCGCCGATCGGGGCACGCCGATCGATCAGTTTGTCGCCGACTATGTCATCCAGAGGGCGGCGCAGGGGAAACACTGAGCCGACTGCCGGACGGTTTGAGACCACGCGGGCGCCGCTGGGCGCCTGATCGTCGGTCTGCGCCGGAGGCGGCCGAAAGTCGGCCGCCGCACTGGGAACGCCGATCGACCAATACGTCGCCCAGAAACTCGCCAGGGCGAACCCGCAAATCGACGATCTGCGGGGGCAAGCGGCTTTGCGCGCTCGCGCATCGGGCAACCGATCAAGCTCGGCCAGCTGCCGCGTCAATCCCGCACGAGGGTTGGGGCGCCGTCGGCGCTCAGCAACGTGATCGGTCGGCGCTCCGCCTGAGGCGGGATCACCCGGATGCGCCGAAATGGCAGGGGATAGTCGCCGACCGCGTCGACGGCGAGCGTGATCGCCGAGGCCGTCCAGGCGAGATCAAGGGTTAGGCGGGTCAGCGCGCCCTCGGGGCTGAGACCGTCGTCCTCTATCAGCCTAAAGCGCCCGCCTCCCTCCGCAGGCCCGGGGAATATCCTGACCGCCCGCGTCGGCTCGTCGTGCAGGCGCGAGAAATCGTCGCCCGCGTCGGTCGTCGGCAGAATCGCCCCTTCCGCGACGAGGAGGGGCAGCCGATCGAGCGGCGCGGCGAGCGTCGTCTCGCCGCCCGCCTCGAAAACTTCCTCGGTCCAGAAATCGAACCAACGCGGCGGTCCCTTGGGCAGATAGACCCGGCGGGCGCGCTCATGGGGCGCCACCACCGGCGCCGCGAGCAGAAACGGACCCAGCATCACATCGTCGCAATCCTCGAGGCAACGCTCGTCTCCGGGAAAGGCGACGAAGGTCGGGCGCAACGGCGACTCGCCGGCGCGCGCGGCGTGCGTCAGGCTGTAGAAATAGGGCATCAAGCGGTAGCGCAGACGGATCGCCTCGCGGATCAGCGGCGTCGCCTCGGGGTGAAGCCAAGGCGAGGTGAAAACGCCGCCCGGCTTCCAGGAATTCATCAGGAAGCGCGGATGCAGCAGCCCCGCCTGCGTCCATCGCACCAGCAGCTCGGGATCGGGGACGGGTCCGGAGAAGCCGCCGACGTCGTGGCCGATGGCGAACATGCCCGACATCGCCATCTGCAACCCGGTGCGCAGGCCCCATTTCAGCGAGCGCCAACTCGTCGCGTTGTCGCCGCTCCAGGTCTGCGCGTAGCGCTGAATGCCGGGGCATCCGGCGCGGGTGACGCTGAGTTGACGTTCGCGCGGCGCATGGCGGCGCTGCTCTTCGAGCGTGGCGCGGGTCATCAGCAGCGGTTGCAGCGGGCGCGCCAGATCGAGCGGCATGGACGCGCCGAAGCCGGCGCAGAGCGCGTCCTCGTTGTCGAAAGCGAACTCGTTGTTGTCGTTCCAGCCCGCGTCGACGCCGAAATCGAGCGCCTGCTCGCCGAGCCCGCGCCGCCACCAAGCGAGGCCGGCCGAGTTGGTGAAGTCGATATGCGCGCCCTCGCCGTCCCAGAAGGGAGACATCGCCGGCTCGCCGTCCTCGCCAACGACAAACGCGCCCGCCGACTTCGCCTCGCCGAAGCGCGGATGATCGTCGAGAAGGCACGGCTTGAGATTGGCGACGACGCGCATTCCCGCCAGATGAAACTTGCGCATCAGCGCCTTCGGGTCGGGAAAGGCGTCGCGATTCCAGGTGAAGACATAGCGGCGGCGCCCGATCGTGGTGTAGCCGGAGCCGAGATGAAAGGCGCTGATCGGGATTTTCTCCGCGGCGCAGCGGGCGATGAAGGCCTCCATGCGCGCCTGCGCATCGGCGCTGTCGGCAAGCGCCATCGCCGTCTGGGCGAAGCCGAGCGACCATCGGGGCGGCAAAGGCGGCCGGCCGGTCAGGTGGAGGAATTTTCGCGTGACGTCGGCGATATCCGGTCCGGGGAAGACGTAATAGTCGAGATCGCCGCCCTCGGCTTCGTAGCTGCGAAAGAGACCGTAATAATTGTCGTGCTCGCAGCCGAGGTCGAAGGTCGCGCTCGCCATGTTGTCATAGAAGATGCCCGCCGCGACGCGGCTCGTCCCGTCGACAGAGATGAGGAACGGCCAATGTTTGTAGAGCGGATCGCCGTGCTCGGGATCGAAGCCGAGCACTGTCCCGCATCGCCGTGCGCAGCCGCCGCCCAGTGCAGGTCGAGCTTGCCCGTCTTGTCGCCGAGGCCATGGAACCGGTCGCGCGGGTCCCTGGCGAAGGCGTGGCGGATCGC
The DNA here is from genome assembly GCA_963755075.1 of uncultured Alphaproteobacteria bacterium. Lineage (GTDB taxonomy): Bacteria > Pseudomonadota > Alphaproteobacteria > Rhizobiales > Beijerinckiaceae > Roseiarcus. The sequence goes on along the minus strand of CAVWKL010000029.1, from coordinate 3,040 downwards.
CTTGGCGCCGAGCGACGTCGCGTGCGCGGGCCGTTCGCGCGCGAAAACCCTGCCGTCCGGCAGGCCCCACGTCAGGGCGAAGGGCTCGAGCGCGATGGTCAGGCGCATCGCTTTCGTCGTGACGAGGATCGTGCGCGCCGTCCTCGGCTTGCTCATGTTCGCCGCCCGGCCAGGCGCTTTCGTCGAGAGGTCGCGCCCCTCCCAAGGCACGTCGGCCGCGCCATAGGCCGGGACCATCCAGGTGCGCGGGGCGACCGGACGTTCGCCGCGCAGGAAGATCACGCGCGCGAGGTCGGGAAGCAGAAACGAAACCCAGCACGCCACGCCGTCGCCGCAATCCAGTCGCAGGCCGCGTTTCGTCGAGGCGGCGAGTTCGGGCGCGGCGAATTGGTTTCATCGGCCCCTCCGCAGAACTCGGCGAGAAGCTTTACCAGAGACGGGCGGCGTTGTGACGCGGCGTGGCATGGCGATCTTGACGCGGCGAATATCGCAAGCGGCCCGCGCGCCGAACGCCGAGTGGCGGAAAAATCACCGGTCTCGAAGATGACTACGGTCGGATTCCGTTGCAAAACCGGGAAAATGAGGGCTCGCGACCACCCCGACGTGTCGGGCCGAACGTCGCGGCGCCGCGCCGCCGACGGCCGCGGGCGGCAAAAACCGGCTCCCCGGCCGGGTCATTCGCGCAGTCGTCGTCAGGCTCGCGCGGCTTACCACCCGCTCATCGGCAATCGACGCGTAAATTCAAATTATTTCAATGGTATCGGGCGTGGGCGCAATTCAACTGGGCGCAAGGCGCTATCGGCGTGGCGAACCTCCAGCGTTCCCCATATTGACTTAGACTGCCGACGAATTGCAACTCTCGCCGATCAATTCCATATATGCTTAGCGTCAACTTGAAATTCTACGTCATCATGTAATTTATGTGGTGAAAACCTAAGCTATGCCGTAACGACCATAAACATGACGGAGATCAGTGCGATCGCCCGTCTGAGCCCTGATAAATCACAATGCATATATATTTGGTGGAAAATTCTGTCGGATTCAGAAATGACAACCGTGACCCGCTGCTCCGGTCGAATTGCAAACTGTCACGCCGCGCTCTCAGTTTGTCACGCCATTCGCAATTAGTTGTATAATATTTTGGCGTCACGCTCTCTCCTTTGTCACGCCTTGAACGCAACATGATTGTATTATGGACGGTTAAATCTTTAACTTATGTTTAACCATATGCGCGCAACGCTGACCGCGAATTCTTCATTGGGGGCGAAAACCATCACGGCGCTCGCCGTGCGCGTTGCCTGGGCGGGCACTCCGACGACGCCCTGGGCTGGGGCGATCCATTGCGGCGCTCGTGGCGCCAAGCAAGCATTCCAGTCTGCCGGTCGACGGCTCGGACGCGAGCCTTGTCTGTCTGGCCCCCATCCTCGTCGGGGCGAGTCCTGACGCTCCGTAGAGGGGCAAACGACTCGCCCTTGTCTCGGCGCCGATCGGCGGGCGCCGGCAAGCGGAATTCGTCGCCGCGATCGCCGAACGGAAGCACGAGTTCACCATCGTCCCGAACAAGAAACAGATCTCGAATTGAGCAAAAGGAAACCGGCAATGCGATTGACCGTGAAAGCCAAACTGGCGGGCGCCTTCGGCGCCGTCATCATTCTGTCCATGGTCACGGGCGCGGTGGCGTACGTCAAGCTCAATCAACTGGCCGCAGCCAGCACGTTTCTTGCCGACAGGGCAGCCCGAATCGCGAGGGCCAGCGAGATTCAGGCCTCGGTCCTCGAGCAGGTGCAAGCCGACAAGAACATGATCATCGCTTCTACGGACGCGGAAATCGCCGAGAACGCGGCGGAAATCAAAAAGCAGCGCGTGAACGCCTTGCGCCTGCGCGACGAGCTGCTGATCGGCGCGACGGAAGGCGGCAAGACGCTGCTCGCCAAGTTCTCGGCCGTCTATGAGAAAATGAATATGGTCGAAGACAACGTCGTCAAGCTCGCCGAGCTCAATTCCTCCGCTCGCGCCGATCAGTTCTGGAGCGGCGAAGGCGTCGCGGCGGCCAAGGGCTTCAACGACGCGCTCGACGCGGCCATCGCGTCCGTCAACCGCGCGCCTGCCTCCGCGGAAACCGGACGGGCGCTATTCGCCCTGCAGACCGTCAGACTCCGGGGCGTGCGCACGCTGAGGATATTGTATGAGGCCATTTCCGCTTCGAGCGAGGACGAATTGGCCGGCTACCTCAAGGATCTCGCCGCGGAAAACGACATCCTCGCCAAGTCGCTCGAACAGGCGACGTCGCAAGTGTCGGCGCTCGGATTGCCGGTCGATGAATTCACCGCGCAGACCGTCCGCCTCCACAACGATCTGGCGCACGGGGCGGAGATCGTGCGCGAAGGCGGCCACGTCAAGGCCGCGACGCTGTCGCGGACGGACGGAAGAGCCGCAGTCGCCGGTACGATGGCCGTGCTGGGCGAATACAACGACTGGGTCAAGCAGAGGATGACCGACGCGACCGCGCAAGCGGCGCAGGACGCCAACGAGGGGGAACTCATTCTGATCGCCACCGTGATCGGATCGCTGCTGATCGCGATCGGCTCGGCGTTCTGGATCTCGCTCAATATCAGCCGCGGCTTGGGCCGGGCGGCGAGGTTGACGGCCGCGGTGGCGGCCGGAGACCTCACCCAAACGATCGAGGTCAAGAGCGACGACGAGATCGGCGACGTTCTCACGGGGCTGCGCGACATGTGCGACAAGCTGCGCGCCATCATCACGGAGACGACCAACGCCGCCCAGAACGTGGCCTCGGGCAGCCAAGAACTGTCGGCGAGCGCCGAGCAGCTCTCGCAGGGCGCCACCGAGCAGGCGGCGGCGACCGAGGAGGCTTCGACCTCAATGGAGGAAATGGCCGTCCAATGTGAAGCAGAACGCCGACAACGCCAGCCAGACGGACAAGATCGCGCGCCAATCGCGCGCTGGACGCCGAGGCGAGCGGCGCCGCCGTGGCGCGCGCCGTAGCAATACGTAGTCTAACGAAGAGCAACATAAACAT
>CAVWKL010000028.1:0-10304 GCA_963755075.1 uncultured Alphaproteobacteria bacterium | reverse complement strand
ATGTTCGAGCCACAGCGCGACGAGGTCGAGAATCGCGTCGTCGCCGACCAGCTTTTCCAGTTTCGCCAGCAGCGGCTCGTGCGGCACGCTTTCGAAGTAGTGGGAGATGTCAGCGTCGACAGCGTGGGTGTACCCTTGCCGGCGCAGCGCGGCAACCCGGCGCACCGCGTCGGCGACCCCACGTCTGGGCCGGTAGGCGAAGCTCGATCCTCGAATTGCGGCTCTAACGCCGGCACGAGCGTCAGCGCCGTCGCGCCTTGCGCGACGCGGTCGACCACGCAAGGAATGTCGAGCGGCCGAAAACCGCCCGCGCGTTTGGGGATCATCACGCGGCGCGACGGCCCTGGGCGGTAGGTGAACCCCCGCAGTCGCTTGGCTAGCGCCTCAATCGCGCCCTTGGCGAACGGCGCGAAATGGCCGATGGTCACCCCGTCGCCGCCCGCCGCTCCGTTGTTGGCGCGCACCCGCTCCCAGGCCAGCCAAAGCTGTTCCACAGACGTCGCGCGGAAGAAAAGCGAATCGCGTTCTGGCGAAACCGGCGTGCCAGCGGCGGCGGGCGGACCGCCTGGGACTGGAGACGAGGAAGCCATTACAATTTCCATCGATGTCCGAGAATATGGCACAATGAAAAGTTGCTCTGCAAGCATTCATGGAAATGTGGTCAAAAACACACAGCTTGACGCCGGTCTGCGAAGGGGTAGCATCGCGACCACTCCGCATCTCTGAGCGGACGGAAACCATTTGTCGGCGGTCCACGGCGATTGCGAGAGATCGCGACCACTCCGCATCTCTGAGCGGACGGAAACGTTGCTTTTCGAGCATGGTTGTGGCCGTGTTGATCGCGACCACTCCGCATCTCTGAGCGGACGGAGACCCATCTTTGCCCTTGTGGAAGATCCCCCACGGGTTGATCGCGACCACTCCGCATCTCTGAGCGGACGGAAACCAACGCTCAGCATCATTCCATCCTCATCCCCTCAGATCGCGACCACTCCGCATCTCTGAGCGGACGGAAACCCTGGCGAGCCGGTCGGTGAGGCAGGCGCCGACCAACGATCGCGACCACTCCGCATCTCTGAGCGGACGGAAACTCACACATGGCCGTCGCTCTCCACAGCTGTTTAGATCGCGACCACTCCGCATCTCTGAGCGGACGGAAACTCTGCGGTCCGCGTACCAAGCAGCGGCAAATGATCGCGACACCACTCCGCATCTCAGAGTGGACGGAAACCGCGCCCCAGAGGGGTGTGGAGCAAACAAATAGATCGCGACCACTCCGCATCTCTGAGCGGACGGAAACATTCTGCTTTCTCGCCTCTGCCAGTTCGGCAAGATCGCGACCACGCCGCATCTCTGAGCGGACGGAAACACGCCCGGATCGTTGGTGCCGTTGTACCAGTCTGATTGCGTCCACTCCGCATCGATGAGCGGACGGGAACCATCGCGATGCGGTTGATCATCAAGTAATGCGGATCGCGACCACTCCGCATCTCTGAGCGGACGGAAACATCCCTCATCCCTCCCTCACGCTGCGGGCGCGGGATCGCGACCACTCCGCGTCTCTGAGCGGACGGAAACTCTCGCGGGCGATGCGTCGGGCTTCGGTCTGGAGATCGCGACCACTCCGCATCTCTGAGCGGACGGAAACACGTTGTGGAAGAGCACGATCGTGAAGCGAGAGATCGCGATCACTCCACTTCTCTGAGCTGGCGGAAACAAAGTCCGGCAACTGGAACAGGATCTGCTCGGGATCGCGACCACTCCGCATCACTGAGCGGACGGAGACTCAAGCGCTGAAACGATACTTACGATTGAGTTGGGTCGCGACCACGCCGCATCTTTGAGCGGACGGAAACTGGGCCGCGTACAACGATGCTTTGCACTTGAGACATCTCGACCAATCCGCATCTCTGAGCGGACGGAGACCCCCTCTCCTTCTGCTGGCGGCGGGGAGGACAGATCGCGACCACTCCGCATCTCTGAGCGGACGGAAATGCCCTACCCACACATATCCTGCCAGTCGCTGAGGATCGCGACGGCTCCGCATCCGTGAGGGACCGGAAGCACGATGGTGTCGGTGCCGTGCGTGATGATGAGATCGCGACTACCCCGCATCCATGAGCGGACGGAAACCCGTTTTCGTTGTCTGAAAGCAACTCCCCGAGATTTGTTCGCGACCACTCCGCATCGATGAGGGGACGGAAACTAGCCAGTCCGCTCAACGGTGACCGACGACAGATCGCGACTAGTCCGCATTTCTGGGTGGACGAAAACTTCGGGCGATGACGCGCATCGCAGATATCGGTGATCGCGACCATTTCGCATTTCTGAGCGGACGGAAACTGGCGCGAGCCGCCGACCTGCTTTGCGATGCTAGCCAGTAGATTGCAACCACTCCGCATTTCTGAGCGGACAGAAACTCATTCGGCGCATACGTCGCCACGCCCGTCTGCACCGCGACCACTCCGCATCTCTGAGCGGACGGAAACTCGTCGTTGTCATTGCTGTAGTCGCCGATGAGATCGCGACCACTCCGCATCTCTCGGCGGACGGAAACAAGCCCTTCTCAGTGTTGATTTTGACCGCGCCAACATCGCGACCACTCCGCATCCTGAGCAGACGGAAACCCGCGGTCCCTCACGAACGTCTTGGTCTGTGGGATCGCAACCACTCGGCGTCTCTGAGCGGACGGAAACCACGGCGAGTCCTTGAATCGCCAACTTCTGTGCCACATCGCGACCACTCCGCATCTCTCAGCGGACGGAAACTGAGCATCGCGCGTGAACACAACGTTGCCGAGATCGCGACCACTCCGCATCTCTGAGCGAACGGAGACCGACCCGAACGTGCTGAGTGACCGGGTTGTTCGGATCGCGGCCACTCCGCATCTCTGAGCGGACGGAAACCATCTTCCCTCACTCCTTGCGGTTGCGAATGATCGCGATCACGCCGCATCTCTGAGCGGACGGAAACTCACGGCTACAAACCGTGCAGACCACACTCTCCAGATCGCGACCACGCCGCATCTCTGAGCGGACGGAAACTTTGCGAACGGTCCGCCGATGAGCGAGATACGATCGCGACTACTCTGCATCTCTAAGCGGACGGAAACCAAGATCATGGCTTTCTCGGTGTCGTAGTTCTGATCGCGACCACTCCGCATCTCTGAGCGGACGGAAACACCAACGGCCGAGAGCTGTCGACGCCGATGTAGGATCGTGACCACTTCGCATCTCTTAGGGGACGGAAACTCTCTCCCTCCGATAGCTGAGGCGGCGAGGAGGTCGCGTCCGCTCGGCATCTCCGAGCGGGTGGAAACGGGAAGTAACTTGCCTGCGGGTTCGGATCGCCGATCGCGGCCAATCCGCTCCTGTGAGCGGACGGAAACCCTCTGTCCCCGCGGATAGGACGGCGCGTGCGGATCCGGCCCATTCCGCCTCTGTGAGCCGACCGAAACCCGTTGACGAGCTGAGTGACTTCCGCCTTCAGATCGCGAGCATTCCGCTTCTGTGAGTGGACGGAAACTGGTTCGGCGGCCGGTCAACTTCGAAATTCCAGATTGCGGCCATTCCGTTCCAGTGAGCGGACGGAAACTCATTGACGACGATGCCGTCGATGGTCGAAGCGAAGATCGCGACCAGTCCGCATTTCTGAGCGGTCAAACACCGTGCTGCGTGCATGCGACGTTCGGCCTTCAAGATCGCGACGACTCCGCATCTCTGAGCGGGCGGAAACCGCCTCGTCGACGATGATGTGGCAATTGCTCAGAACCGCGATCACTGCGCATCCAAGAGCGAACTGAAACGCTTCGGCAGTTCCTCGTGATAATCCCCGCGTTCGCGACCACTCGGCATCTGTGAGCGGGCGAAAACGCTGTTGTTGGCCCAGTCAGAAATGTCGAGCGGATCGCGACCGGACAGCATTTGTGGGCGGATTCTCCGTCGTTCGGCGCCGTGAAAATCAATGCTCTTGACCCATCGTTACGCCCGCAGCATCTTGCCCTGCGGGTGGGGGCGAAGATGTACGAGGATCGCGACAGCGCCTGGTTCGGCGTCCTCGAGTGGGTGCGCGCGATCCCTAACGATCGTCGGCAAAAGATTGTTGTGGGCATCATAGTAGCCTTGACTGAAGTCGCTCTTGTCCTGTTCTGCCTAGTGGTCTGGGACGGATTTCGGTTGCTGGCGGATTCAAATGGGCTGTCGGGGTTCGAGCGACAGGAGGCGCTACGCGGTCAATTGACTTTGGCCGGAACGGCGCTTGCCGCCCTGGTCGGTCTCGTCTTTGTCGTCTGGAATCTGCGCGCAAAGCAGCTCCAGGCCGAGGCTGCACACGAAACGCGACTTACCGGCGTCCTCGCCAAGGCGGTCGAGCAGCTCGGGGCGATGCGCGAGACCGGCTTCAAACGAGTCGAGCGAGTTGGGGCAGCGAGAATCCCTCCGGCCAGCGGCCGCAACGGCGAGCAATCGAGCGAAGAGAAGGTCATTTCGGAAACCAGGCAGCTGGAACCGATCACCGAACAGCGACACGGCGCCATTTACGCGCTGCAGCGGCTCGCTGGTGACTCGGAGCGCGACGCCGCTGCGGTGTCGCGACTCTTGACCACATTCGTCCGCGAGTCCCTGTGGGCGGCCGGCCGCCTAGTCATCGCCGGTCGAGAGCTGCGGTCGTTTGAGGCGGGTGCGCTTCTCAATGACGACGTCGCCGCGGCGCTGTCGGCGCTCGGCACCGCGGTACGGATCGCTCATCGCGGGGAAACGCGCCGCAATGGCGGCCACGCGCTCGTTGTTCCGGTCCCAGACCTGCGTGGTACAAGGTTCGATGGCGCGACACTGCAGGCACTGCACTTCTTCAACATCGATCTAGAAGGCTCTTCGTTTGCCGATTGCCGCCTGATCGACGTCGAGTTCGAAGCCTGCAATCTGGAACGCTCGGAATTCAGGGGCGCCAGAATTGAGCGCACTGATTTTGTCGACGCGCTTGACGAGCCGCGCCTCGTCTCCAAGTTGACGAAAGCACGATTTGTGGGCGCTAGTCTGATAACTGCCCATTTCAAGAATTGCCGGTTAGATGAGGTTTTCTTTCAAGAGACCATCTTCCGCGATGTGCGTTTTGTAGGAAGCACCCTCGACAAGGCCAAGTTCCTCAATTGCGAGGTTTCGCCGGATGGCCGAGTTGACTTCGAGTTGAGTACGAGCTTGAACGGCGCTTGGCTCTACATGCAGCACATGGGCGGTTTTCATTTCGCCGACACGTCATTGGACAATGCCCATTTCGAGTTTCGCGGGTTGACGAAAGCGCGAATCGCCTGTGGTTGCTCGTTCAAGAACGCAAGTTTTCGATGGGCGGACTTGACTGGAGTTGATTTCGCGACCAGCGATCTGTGCGGAGCTAACTTCGACCATGCCATGATTCCAGGCGCTGACATGGGGCGGACCCGCGAAGTGCCGCGCGAACTACGGAGTGCGTATGCCGACGCCGAGACGACGCCACCGAAATCTATGACGGCACTTAGGTTCGATCACGTCTTGGCTGCGGAATCGGATGAAGCAGAACGCCAACGTTGGGTGGAGGGGTGGCGGCACGATCGCGAGCTGACCGAAGAAGACGAACGACCGTCGCCGCCCGAGGAAGAAGGATAGGCACCCGGGGTGAATGCATCGGCTTCGTTGATTGTGAGAACGGAAGACGATCGCTCCCCCGTCTCCGGTTAGCGCGCAGGATCGGCCGGCAGCAGGATCGTCGGCCGCTCGGCGGCGGCGTGGCCCCCGAGCTTGGTCTTCATCATCGTCTGTTGCTTCAGGCGCCGATGTTCGGCGATCTTGAGATAGAGACCTCCGTCTTCGGCCTGCGTCGCCATCTTCGCGCCTTCGCTAGGGTCGCAAGCGACGAGGAATTGTCTGACGGCTCGCGTGTCGGGAAATTGTGCCAGGGCAGCGACGTCGGCGCCGCGCGCGTTGTTGGGGTTGCGCATATGCACCGCCAGCGCTTCGAGGAACGGCCGATGGCTCGCATTGACCCTGCTGAAGCCCGTCAGCTCGCTCGCGCCGGGGCAGTAGCCTTCGCGGCCCGGAGCGGGCCTCTCCTCGTCCGCGGGCGCCTGCAATCGCGGCTTTCCCTGCGCTCCGTTGGCCTCAAGCGTCAGGCGGGCGGAGACGACGCGCAACTGCCCGGCGCCGTACGGCTTGGCGCGACCGATCTGGTGGCGATAGGGTTTCTTGGGGTCGCCTCCGTGGCTGAGCGCGTACAGGACGAGCCCGATTTCCTCTGCGGTGACGTTGTGCAGCCGAATGCGGCTCGAGAAGCGCATCTCGCGGCCCTCGGCTTCCTTCAGCAGGCGCAGCCTCGACTTGGCGTCAGCCTTGGCGCGCGCTTCCGGGGTCAGCCGGGCAACCTGATTTTGCAGGTGCTTGCGTATTTCGGCCAGCGCCGCGTCGGGCTTGGCCTGGGGAAACCGCGGCAGGTAGCGTTTGCGTCCGGCGATCCGCGCGTTCTTGTCGCTCCAGTCCTTGACCGCGCCCTCGAGATAGAACGGGGCAAACGACGCGCGCGGCGCCATCGTCACGGTCTCGATCGGTGCTTCGTCGACGATCAGGTCTCTGCCGATCGCTTGCTTCGATCCTCGCGCCGGAGAAGGCGACGCGCCCCTTAAGCGCCAGATCGGATTCGTCGCCGTTGTCGCCGCGCCCGACATCGGCTGCTTCATGCACGTAGCCGAATAGCGCGGAGACGAGATCGGGTTCATACGGTTGCAGCGAATCCGCTATGTCGTGCGCGCGCTGCCGCGCTAGTATTTCGCCGACCGTGTAGCGATGCGGCACGCGAAACAGTCGCGTCAGGCCGAAAGCGAAATCCTCGCCCTGAACGCGCAAATCGCCGGTGAAGAAAACCGGGATCGGATGGTTGCGGGCCGTTGGCTCGAGGGCCGCCCACGAGCCGTCGGGCAAGCGCTCGTTGGCGCCTTGCTTGGTGTGGACGAGTTCGAAGCGCCGGCGGCTGTTCTTGGACAGCGTGACCGGCGCGCGGGTTCCGGGCGGATCCAGCGCGACGTACTCGACCTTCTTGGCCAGCCGTTCGATGTCCGCCGGCGCCTGGTTCATCCCCGGCTTCGGCGTCGGCCCGGAAAAAACTAGGGTCCCACTGATTCCGCCGTTTTTGATGGGAATGACGCGCGTGCGGCGCTGTGCATCGGGCAGCGAGGGACCAAATGCGAAGGTTCTGCGAAAGTCGATCAAACCGCCCGCCTTCATTCGAGCGGAAGCGTACTTCGCATCGAGCGACATGCGCCGCCAGCCGGCCGCGTCGACCCCCTTGCCGACGAAGCCGCTCGCCAGCAGTTCGTCGATGCCGACATAGGCGAGGCGGCTTTCCTCGATGGTCCACTGGTCGCTCTGGCGGCTCAGCCAACCGATGCGGACGTCCGCGGCGCTACCGAGCTTCGGCCCATCCGTCTTCATCGGATCGTTGTAACAAGGATGCTCGAAATCACGCAGCGCGAAGACGTGGTCGCGGTTGACCTGCTCGAGCCGCGCGTAGCCAATGATTTCGGCGGCTGATCTGATCATGCCGCGAAAGCTCGCGCCGGGAATCCAGTATCCACGCGCGTCAAGTCGCAGCGGCCCGGCGACCCCGTCCTCGTCTCCCGCGCCGCCGACCAGCAGCGGCGTCTCCGCCGCCCATTCGACTGCGATCTCGCCGCAATAGCCATCGGGAAGCGGCGTGTTGTGGCAGCCGTTCACGCCATCGTTGACTGCCTCCTTAATTGCAGGCGGGGGCTCGACGACGGCGTCGTCCAGCTCGACGAAACGATACGGGGCGACGCGCAGCCGGCGATCGACTTCCTGGGACGCAACCGGCGCCGCGCCGACGGCGGCGGCGCTCGCCGGGTCTGGGGCTGGCCGCTTGTGGCGCTCGTCCAGGGCTTTCACCTCGCGCTCGTAGCGTTGCCGGCTCCACCCCTGCGCGCGGCTGAGCGCTTCGAGCCGTTGCATTTCCTCCTGGTATGAGAGCGCCATGATCAGGCTTCCCTGCACTCGACTCTGAACCAGCCGAAGCCGCGATTGCCGGCATGCCCAAGTCGGAGACCATTGTGCCGCATATCGTCGAGCAGCGCGGCGACAGCGCGTACATGGGTGCCACCGGCGCGCCGATCGAGCGATAGCGTCGCCATGAAGACCGGTTCGACGAAACTCTCGACCGCGAACAGCGCCGAGTCCATTGGCCCACCGGAAAATCGATCGAGCCGCACGGAGGTCATTGTGCCGCGCGCGACCGCGTCCGCGACAGCGATCGCGTTGACGCCCAGAAGTCCGCGCCGTTCCGTGGTTCCGAACAATTCGCCGACGATCGCGACGTCCGCGTCTTTGTCGGCGTTCGGATCGGGATTTGCGTAGAACGGATCGCCGGCGTCCTCTCGCGTCTGCGCCAGCGCGGCGAGCCATCGCGCTCTTGCCCGCATCGCGCCGAGTAGGCTGGGGCCGGGCAGGATCGGTTCCGTTTCGCTTTCGCGCAGCGCCTTGAGCTGCGGCCCTCGCTTGGCTTTCTTGTCTACCGGCTTTTCGGGTGGCCGCCACGACCAGTCGTTGACGAAGAATGGCCCTTCGCCGGTCAGCGTCAGAGCGTAGCGTTTGCCGAGGCCCGGCGCTGCGTTCGCGAGCGCCGCTGCGCATTCGGCGCGCAGGCTGGCGCGATCGAACCCCGGCGCACGGCTTGTGACAAGATCGCCGGCACCATTCATGACGACGCGAATCGCGTTGAATTCGCCGTCGATCGTCAGTCGCCCATGCCCGGTGCGGGTCGCGCGCCCCGCCGCCACGCCGTGTTCCTGGAGGAGGAAGAGCAGCGTCTTCAATTGCCCGCCAGCGGCACCGGCGTTGTCGGCATAACTCGGCAGGAAGAGCGCCTCGAAGCGGAACGTCGCGCCCCGCGCCACTTCAGCAGCGTGAAACAACTTGTGTCGATCCGCTGCGCCTCGCCGACGATCGATCGCGGTGCGTGCGGAAATGGCCTGGCCGTAACTCTTCTTGTCGGCAAGCGGCCGCTCCGTCTTCGGCCCCGCATGTTCGAAGGTCGCGCCGTAGACGATGAGCGGGCTCATGCGACCGATCCCGTCGTCCTTGATCTCGCCGAACAGCGGGTTGGCGCGATCAGCGTCGCCGGGCAGCGCCGATTCCATCAGCGCGCGCAAGGCGCCCTTGAGACCGGAACCGGGCAGATAGGGCTTACCATCGCCGTCGGCGGCGATTTCGGCGCACATCGGGTGCTCCTCGCCCGCCGCGGCGCCCTCGATCTCGGGGATGTGGCCATCGCGAGATTGGCGGCCGGTCCCCACGTGCAGCGGCGTCGCGACGCGAAACGTCGCCGAGATTGTGATCCGTTCGGCGAAAGGCGAGGCGCTCACGAACCAGCCCCTTTCGCGAGTTTGGCGAAGACCTCGTCGTCGACGCTGATTTCGCCATAGCCATTTTGCGGCAGATAGGCATTGGCGGTCCAATCAGTCTCTTTCGCCATCGTTGTCGCCGAAGTCCAGCGCATTACCGGCAGGCCGGCCTTCAGATAGATCCGGAGCGCCTGCGCTGGATCGTCCGATGCGCCGGCGACGCGGCGAAGCAGCAGCGTCGAGCCGGGCTCGAAGATCAACGTCGGCCGGTAGGGTCTCGACCCGCGCCGCGCATGGTAGCCGCCGGCGCGCCTGAGTTGGAGGAAGCAATCGTTGAGTTCGGCACCCTTGACGACCTCACTGACGTACGCGGCGAGTTGGGCGCGCGCGCTCACTGGACGATCGCCGTCCCGCGGCGCGAGCGGCGAGTCAAGATCGAGCAGCGCCGCTGGCGTCTCCAAGACGACGCGCCACGGCCCGAGGTCGGCAACCGGCGGATCGGGCCTGTCGTCGACTGGCTTGAGTTGCATGACGGCGCGAGTTTTGCCGATGGCGTCGATCGGACCAGCGAGGATCGCGGCGATATCCTTGGCCGCCTCCGTGCGTTCGTCGCCTGCCGCGAACTCGACGCGAAAGCGAAGCCTCAACGGCTGTTTGTCTAGCTGCGGGCCGCGCGCCACTTCGACGAACAGGTTCTCGTCCTTGGCCGTTCCCGTCGCCCGGTCGATCACGGTGTGGGTGCGCTGCCGATGGGAGAGTCTGCCGAGCGTGACGTTTCGTCCTGTCGTCTTGCCGAAAGCGGCGAAGTCCTTACTTTTCCAGTCAGGCTGGAAATCGGCGCACATGCCGCCAATGAGTCCCCTCGCCTCATCCCCGTCGACGCCGGCGTCTTGGAATGCCTCCCCGCCGAGGGTCTTGATCGACAACG
>CAVWKL010000027.1:0-13569 GCA_963755075.1 uncultured Alphaproteobacteria bacterium | reverse complement strand
GGACGGTGGCGGGAATCGGGTTAAGCTGAAGCTGCTCTGGCTCTTCGCAGGCACTATGGCTGAGGTTGGACTGGTACGGTTTGCCCGGCTGGCTCTGGAAGTCAGTCAGGCTGTCTTGCCCGCGCAACGTACGAAGTTCAGCAAGCGGCAGTTCGCGCAGCCGCAACTGCTGGCCGTGCTTCGCGGTGCGCTGGCGCCGAGGCCGAGCCCCGCCGCGACGCCGCAAGCGATCCCCAGCACGTTCTTCGCCGCGCCGCCGATTTCAACGCCGCGCACGTCGGTCGAATGGTAGAGGCGCAGATTGGGCCCGCGCAGCGCGGCGCAAAGGCGGCGCGCCAAAGTCTTCGTTGGCGCTCGCCAGCGTCACCGCGGTCGGCAGGCCGGCGGCGACGTCGACCGCGAAGCTCGGCCCGGAGAGGATTCCGCTCGGCCATCCCGGCGCGGCTTCGGCAAGAACTTCGGTCATGAAGCGGTCCGCGCCGCGTTCGATGCCCTTGCCGCAGGCAATGAGCGGTTTCGGGCGCGAAAGCGCCGCCGCGATCTGAGCCGCCGCTTCGCGCGTCGCCTGGGCGGGGACGGCGAGGAGAATGGCCTCGCAATCGTCGAGAACGCTCAAATCGGCGCTTGCGCGAACCCCCTGCGCCAGGGCGACGCCCGGAAGGCGCGCGCCGCGCCGCGTCTCCTCGAGCGCACGCATCGCCACGGCGTCGCGGCCCCAGATCGCAGCGCTTCTCCCCGCGGCGGCGGCGGCGTTGGCGAGCGCGAGGCCCCAGGCGCCCGCCCCCGCGACGCCGATCGTCGGATTGTGCTTCACTCGGGCGCCCTTCCGGTGAGCGGGCCGCCGGCCCGCCGCCTTCGTTGAAATCATCGATTCGCTCGAGGCGCAACTGCCGCCGCGGCGACGAGCTTCTAGCCAAACCCGGCTCGGGAGCCTAACTAGAGGCGCAACGGCGGCGGCGAAGCAGGCGTCCGCGGCCGCGCGGCGCAATCGGAGGGACGAGCCAATGGGGAATCTCGACATTTCGACGATCGTCTTCGCCATCGTCGCGATCTTCGTCGTCTTCAAGCTTCGTTCGGTGCTGGGGACGCGCAACGGCGCGGAACGGCCGCCCGTCGATCCCCCGTCGCCGCCGCGCGCTCCGAGCGACTTCAAGAACGCGCCAGCCCCCGGCAAGGTTATCCCGCTCGGCGTCGTCGCGCGGGCAGGCGGGCGGGTGGAGGCGGCGCCCCCCGCCGTCGACCGATGGAAGGGTTTTGCGGAGCCGGGCTCGACGCTTGCGGCCGGGTTCGAGGCCATCGCCGCCGTTGACCGCGCCTTTACCCCCGACGGTTTCCTTTCCGGCGCGCGCTCGGCCTACGAAATGATCGTCACCGCGTTCGCCGCGGGGGATATGTCGACCTTGCGCCGGCTGTTGGCGCCCGACGTTCTCGCCAATTTCGACAAGGCGATTCGGGCGCGTCTGGCCGCGCAGCAAACGATGACGACGACGCTGGTCTCCATCGATTCCGCCGAAATCGTCGAGGCGCGCCTCGCCGGTTCGATCGCCACGCTCGCGGTGCGATTCGGCGCCAAGCTCGCTTCGGCGACGCTCGATTCCACCGGCGCTCCGATCGAGGGATCGGCGAACGAGGTCGTCGACCACCTCGACATTTGGACGTTCACCCGCGACGTCGGCTCGCGCGACCCCAACTGGCTGCTCGCGGCGACCCAAACGGTTCACTGACAAGGCGCCGTGGGACGTGAACGCCGGTTGCGAAGCGCGAGGCGAGCCGGGCCGGACAACCGCCATGGCGACGCGGCTGCAACCGGTCCGCTTCGACGAACTCGCCGGCTTCGGCGCCGATGACCCCCTGGCCGCCTTCGCCGCTTTCGCCCGTTCGGCGCGCGCGCTTTGCGGCGGCGCGGCGCCGACGCGCCCGGCCCGCGCCCCTTCGCCGCGGCTCCTCGCCATTGCGCGCGACGCCCTCGCGGCGGAGATCTTCCGCGCCGCCGACGCGCGCCGCTTTTTCTGCGAGCGCTTTCAAGCCTTTCGCATCGATTCGCAAGCGGGGGACGGCAAGGGTGTCCTCACCGGCTATTACGAGCCGCTGCTTAAGGGTTCGCCGACGCGGACGCACGAATTCACCGCGCCGATCCTGGCGCGGCCCGGCGATCTCGTCACGTTCCCGCTCGGCGCCGCGCCGGTCGGACTCGATCCGGCGTTGACCGGCGCGCGGCGCATGAGCGACGGAACCTTGCGACCCTATCCCGACCGGGCGACGATCGAAGCCGAGGGCGGGCACGCGCTGCTCTGGCTCGCCGACCCGGTCGAGGTCTTTCTCGCCCAGGTGCAGGGGTCGGCGCGCGTGGCGCTGCCCGACGGGCGCGAGGTCCGCCTCGCCTACGACGGCCGCAACGGCCAGCCCTATACGTCGATCGGGCGCCTGCTGATCGAGGCGGGCGAGATCGCCGAGCGCGAGATGTCGCTCGCCCGGCTGAAATCCTGGCTGCGCGAACGCGGCCTCGGGCCCGGAGATCGGGGACGGGCCCTGATGCATTGCAATCGCTCGTACGTCTTCTTCAAGATCGAGGAGGCGTTCGATCCTTCGCAGGGGCCGATCGGCGGCGCCGGCGTCGCGCTCACGCCGCTGCGCTCGATCGCGGTCGACCGCTCGATCTGGGCCTACGGGACGCCGTTTTGGATCGAGGCGGAACTCCCCTGGGAGAGCGAGGTCGCGAGTGGGTTCCAGCGGATGATGATCGCCCAAGACACGGGATCGGCGATTCTCGGCGCGGCGCGGGCCGACATTTACTTCGGCGGCGGCGACGCGGCGGGCGCGCGCGCCGGCGCGATCCGTCATCGCGGCGCCTTCGCGGCGCTGCTGCCCCTGGGAGACGAGCCATGAAGGAGGCCGCCGACCGGCCGCGCCCGTCCCGATTGAGGCGCCTCAGCGAGGAGGAGATCGCGCTGTGGGTCGAGGTCGCCAAGAGCGTCGCCAAGCGGCGGGGCGCGACTCTGCCGACGATTTCCTCTCCGAACCCGTCTACGCCGCCGGCGCCGGCGCCGGCCCTCGCCGTCGACTCGCCGGCTGCAAGACCGCGCAAGCCGGCGGCCCCGCCGCCGCTCGCGCCGCTGGAGCGCCGATTGAAACGCGACCTTGCGCGCGGGCGGAGCGCCGTCGACAGCGCCATCGACCTGCACGGCATGAACCAAGCCGAGGCGCATCACGCGCTGCGCGGCTTTCTCGTCCACGCGCAATCGCAGGGCCACCGATTGGTGATCGTCGTCACCGGAAAGGGCGGCGGAAAGGCGAGGCCCGACGTGGCGTCCTGGATCGACGAACCCGGCGTGCTGCGGCGGCTCGTGCCCCATTGGCTGCGGGAGAGGGATCTGCGCGCGACGGTGCTCGGCTTCGAGGAGGCGGGCCGCGCCCACGGCGGCGCCGGCGCGCTCTACGTCCGACTGCGCCGCCGCGAGCGGCGATGAGAAGGGGCGCGGGGGATCTCGCGCGGCCGCGGCGGGCGCGGAAGCCGGCGATTTGACCTCAAGACGCGGCGGCGCCAAGAGGGCGCTCAGAAGAACAGGGGGCGCTCGCGCCATGATCGAAGCCGTCGACGTTTTGGGCCTGGGCAATTCGCTGGTCGACGTCATCGCCCACGCCGACGACGCGTATCTCAACGCCCAGGAGATGGTGAAAGGCGCGATGACGCTGATCGACGAAGACCGGGCGGAGGCGCTCTACGCCGCGCGCATCGACCCGCGAATCGTTTCGGGCGGATCAGCCGCCAACACCATCGTCGGCGTCGCCTCGTTCGGCGTCAAAAGCGCTTACATCGGCAAGGTCAAGAACGACGAGTTTGGTTACGTCTTCGCCGAGGACATTCGCGCCACCGGCGTCGGCTTCGCCACGCGCCCGGCCGAGGACGGCCCGGCGACCGGCCGCAGCTTCATCTACGTGACGCCGGACGGCGAACGCACGATGAACACCTATCTGGGCGCCAGCACCTATCTTGCGCCGCCCGACGTCGACGAGGCGTTGGTGCGAGCCTCGCGCATCATCTATCTCGAGGGCTACATGTGGGACCGGCCGGCGGCCAAGTCGGCGTTCCAGAAGGCGGCCGAAATCGCCCGCGAGGGCGGCCAGCGAGTCGCCTTGACGCTGTCGGATTCGTTTTGCGTCGACCGCTTCCGCGGCGAGTTCATCGATCTCATGCGCCGTGGCCTCGTCAACACCCTGTTCGCCAACGCCGACGAAGCGCTGTCGCTTTACCAGACGCCGCACTTTCCCGAGGCGATCGATTCGCTGCGGGGCGAAGGCGTGCTCGCCGTCGTGACGCGCTCGGAAAAAGGATCGATCGTCATCGAGGGTCACCGAACCCACGAAGTCCCGGCGTTTCCGGTCGGGCGCGTCGTCGACACCACGGGGGCGGGCGACATGTTCTCCGCCGGCTTCCTCGCCGGCTTGGCGAAGGGCGCCGATCACGAGACTTGCGCTCGCCTCGGCGCGCTCGCCGCCGCCGAGATCATTCAACATTTGGGCGCGCGACCGCTCGTCTCGCTCGCCGCCCTGGCGCGCGAAAACGATCTGATCCTCTGAGGGCGAACGCGGCGGCCGTTCAGCCGCGCGAGCCGGCGAGATAGGCTTTGAAATCGCTCATCGACGCGAATTTGAAGGCGCCGCCCTCGGTTTCGGCCTCGATCGAGCCGTCCGAGAATATCTTGTAGTTGGCGCCGCCGGCGCTGTAATGGCCGACCAGCGTCGGGGCGGCCTCGGGTTCGACCAGCGCATGTTCGATCGCCGCGATCGTGGGCAAATGGCCGGTGCGGTTCTCGTTGACCGGCTCTTCGGCCGCGGGCGCGTTCGGTTCGGCCTCGATCGCGGCCGCCGGTTCGAGGGGGGCCAGTTCCGCCGCCTCGTCCTCGAATGGCGGCTGCGTCTCGCGCGGCGCGACGACGTCCTCCCGCGGCGCCGGCGCGCCCTGCCAGGAGTCGCGATCTTTCACCGACAGCGACCCCGCCAAGCCGTCGAGGCGGCCAATCAGCGCGCCGATCGCCATGGTTATGGCGCCGCCGCATACGCCTAGCGTTCCGCAGAGCGCGTAGGTGAGGCCGATCTCGGTCGGCATCAAATTGACGCTGGCGACGAGCCCGACGGCTCCGCCGGCGACAAGAAGGAGTCCAAGAACAAAGGTGAAAATCGTCATGGGCCTTCCAACTCGGTCAATTTGTCAAAAAAGCGGCGCTCAACGCATGCGCCGCCGCGCGCCCGCCCTGTTGCAGGGCCTTCGGCGCCGGTCTAACAATGGCGCCGCGTACGAGCGACGACGACGCTCACTCGGCGCGCGATTCCTGCACCCCTTCATTACGGAGCCACGTCGATGACCTTTTCGCTTCCCGACCTCCCCTACGCCTATGACGCGTTGGCCCCATACATGTCCAGGGAGACACTCGAATATCACCACGACAAACATCATCTGGCCTACGTCACCAACGGCAACAATCTCCTCAAGGGCACGGAATGGGAAGGACAACCGCTCGAGGACATCGTGCGCGGCGCCTACGGCAAGAATGCGGGGCTGTTCAACAACGCGGGCCAGCACTTCAATCATCTCCATTTCTGGAAATGGATGAAGCCGAACGGCGGCGGCAAGATTCCCGGCGAACTCGAGAAGGCGCTGATCGATTCGTTCGGCTCGATCGAGAAAGTCAAAGAGGATCTCATCCAGGCCGGCGCGACCCAATTCGGTTCGGGTTGGGGCTGGCTCACCGTCGTCGACGGCAAGATCGCCGCCGCCAAGACGCCCAACGGCGAAAACCCGCTCGTGCACAGAGGCCGACCGATTCTCGGCGTCGACGTCTGGGAGCATTCCTACTACATCGACTACCGCAATCGCCGCCCCGATTATCTCAAGGCCTTCGTCGAGAGCCTGGTCAATTGGGAATACGTCGCCGAACTCTATCACGCCGCGAGCAAGTAAGCGCGCCGCCATTAAGCTCGCCGATCGCTTCATCGAGCGGCGAGCGTCGCTTCGTCGAGCCGCAAGAACGGCCTCGCGTTCATTCGGTCAGATTGATCGTCTTGTCCTTGCAAAGGGCGACGCCCACCGCGTCGGTGGTCGAGCCGTCTTCGTAATCGCCGTGCAAGTCGAAGAGGCAATCCTTGTCGTGCGTGAGGTGGACGACGATCTTCTTGCCCGGCGCGAGTTCGCCGACGATTTTCTTGCTCTCGGGCGAGCCCGCCGCCGAGGCGAGAAGATCGGTCAGCGCCACTGCGCGCTTGTTGGTGACGACGACGGCGACGGTCTGGGGCTCGGCCTTCTTCGGCTTGGGTTTGGGCTTCGCCGGAGCGCCGGCGTCCGGCGTCGCGACGGCGCCTGCGGCGTCCGCCGCCGGGGGCGCGACGACTTGCGCGGTGGCGGCGCTTGTGGCCATGAGCGCGCCCGCAAGCAATCCGCAAAACGCCCCTGAAAAACGAAAATTCGCACTCATACCGCATCCTCCATCCCGGGCGCGGTTTGCCCCACGCCCCCCAATGACGCAACAATGACATTAACGCTGGACAAGGGAAAGCCCGCGAGGCCCGAAGGTTCAGGCCGCCGGCGGCGCAAGGTGTCGCACCGCCGCCATTAACATCGGCAGCGCGTCTTCGATTTTCTCCGCCACGAGATAGCGCACCTCGAAACCCTCGCGCACGAATCCGAGATTGCGCATGTGCGCAAACAGCGCCAGCAGGGGGCGCCAAAAGCCGTCGATGTCGGCAAGGAGAACCGGCTTGCGATGGCGCTGCAGCTGAACCCAGGTCAGCTGCTCGACGAGTTCTTCCAGCGTGCCGACGCCCCCGGGAAGGGCGATGAACGCGTCGGCGCGTTCGAACATCAGTTGCTTGCGCTGATGCATGTCGTTGACGACAATCAGGTCTTGCGCCGCCAACAGCGCGTGTTCGCGCTTGAGGAGAAACTTGGGGATAATTCCCGTCACACGGCCGCCGCCCTCCAGCGTCGCGCGCGCGAGGCGCCCCATCAGCCCGTCGCCGCCGCCGCCGAACACCAGCCCGATTCCCGCGCCCGCCAGCGTGCGGCCCAACGCCTCCGCCGCTTCGCCGAAGCGCGGGTCGGCGCCGGAACTGGAGCCACAGTAGACACAGACGTTTCGAATTGTTTCCATGCGGCGATTTGCCCCGACGTCTGCGAGAGCGTCAAGGCGCTGCATCCGCTCCGACGCGGCCCGCCGGCGAAAATATCGACGGCGCGCTCAGTGGCGCGCCGTCGCTTCACGGCCGAGATTACTTGGCGCGCCGACGCCGCTGCTGGCCGAGACCCATTTGCTTGGCCAGAGCCGAACGCGCCTTGGCGTAAGCGGGAGCAACCATCGGATAGTCCGGCGGCAGGTTCCATTTTTCGCGATATTGCTCGGGAGACAGGTTGTACTGTGTCCGCAAGTGTCGCTTCAGCGACTTGAACTTGCGACCATCTTCCAAGCAGACGATGTAATCGTTGGTGATCGACTTCTTGGGGGCGACCGCTGGTTTCGCCGCCTCAGGCGCCGCGACGACAGCGCCGCTGGCGACCCGGACGATCGCCGCATGAACATCGTTCAGCAATGCGGGCAACTCGCTCGCCGGAACGGAATTGTTGGAGACGTAAGCCGAAACAATCTCGGCCGCGAGTTCAACATGATTATTCGATTCGCTCATACCGAAAACAGCTCCAATTGCGCCATGGCAGGCCGGGTTGAATTATGTCAGGACTACACGCGACACCTTTGCCGTGCTGGCAGGATGGTCAGAAACACCGATATTCGACTCGTCGGCTTTCAGGACGCCCCGTTTCATAAGCTCATTCAATTCGCACTTCAAGGCGGTCGCAGAACTTTTGTATTGTTCCGGCAAGCTTCCCTCGGCAAATATTGCGCTGCGGCAAGAATCCCTGCCGCGACAAGACTGCCGGTGATCCGTCGCGCGGCGCGCGCAGCGCCGGCAGTTCTTCGCCGCGGCGCCGCATGCAGCGCGGCATGAGGCGCATCGCGCGCATCGCCGGCGCGGCGAGGCTTCGGGGGTGCTTTCGCGCCGCGGAGTCCTTATATCGTCAGTCGAATCCTCGCGCCCCGGGTCGTCATGCAACACCAAAAATCGTCGGATTTCGTCGCCGCGCGCGCGCGGGCGGGCGATGGGGGCTCCTTAACCGGAACGATCAGGCGTTTGTGGCCCTATATTTGGCCGAACGATCGCGTCGATCTGAAGCTGCGAATCCTTCTTGCCGTGGCGTTGATGCTCGCCTCCAAAGCCGTCACGGTCGCGACCCCTTACGCGCTGAAATGGGCGACCGACGCGTTGACGCCCAATGCATTTCACTTGCCCGCCGCTCTGCCGGGCGCGCTGACCGGCGCCATCGCGTTGACCGCGCTCTATGGAATGATGCGCATCCTCATGGCGTTGACGCAGCAGGGGCGCGACGCGCTGTTCGCCGCGGTGGCGATGAACGCCGTGCGGCGCCTGGCCATCGAGGTCTTCGTTCATCTTCATCGCCTGTCGCTGCGTTTCCACCTCGAGCGCAAGACCGGCGGCCTGACGCGGGTTCTCGAGCGCGGCCGCAACGCCATCGAGACGATCATTCGCACCTCTATGCTGGTCGCCGTGCCGACGGTCGTCGAGTTCGCGCTGATCGCCGCAGCGTTCCTCTATTCCTTCGACTGGCGCTACGTTCTGGCGATCAGCGTCACCGTGGCCGTGTATCTCGCCTACACGACGATCGCCACGAATTGGCGCATCGGCATCCGTCGCTCGATGAACGAAAGCGACACCGACGCCAACACCAAGGCGATCGACAGCCTGTTGAATTTTGAGACCGTGAAATATTTCGGCGCCGAGCACCGCGAGGCGGCGCGCTACGACAAGTCGATGGCGCGCTACGAGCGCCTCAGCGTCAAGACCTATGTCTCGCTGGCGGTGCTGAACGCAGGGCAGGCGGTCATCTTCACCCTCGGCATGGTCGTCGTTCTCGCGATGTGCGTCAGCGGCATCCGCGCCCACCGCAACGACGTCGGCGATTTCGTGCTGCTCAACGCGATGATGTTGCAGCTCTATCAACCGCTCAATTTCATGGGCATGGTGTATCGGGACATAAAGCAGGCGATCGTCGACATCGAGACGATGTTCGGCATCCTGGCGCAGGATCCCGAGATTCAGGATCGCCCCGGCGCGCTCCCGCTGGTCGTCACCCAGGGCGCGGTGCGGTTCGAGGACGTCGAGTTCGCCTATGATCCGGCGCGCAAGATCCTGCGCGGCGTCTCGTTCGTGGCGCCGGCGGGGCACACGATCGCCATTGTCGGGCCGTCGGGGGCGGGAAAGTCGACGATCTCGCGCCTGTTGTTTCGCTTTTACGAGCCGAGCGCCGGCAGGATCACGATCGACGGACAGGACATCGCCGAGGTCACGCAGTCCAGTCTGCGCGCCGCCATCGGCATGGTGCCGCAGGACACTGTGCTGTTCAACGACACGATCCTCTACAACGTCCGCTACGGGCGCGACGACGCCAACGACGAGGAGGTCAAGGCCGCCGCCGTTAACGCCCAGATCGACGCCTTCATCCGTTCGCTGCCTCAAGGCTACGGCGCGCATGTGGGCGAGCGCGGCCTGAAACTGTCGGGCGGCGAGAAGCAGCGCGTCGCGATCGCGCGCACCATGTTGAAGGGGCCGCCAATCCTGCTGCTCGATGAGGCGACCTCGGCCCTCGACAGTTTCACCGAACGCGAAATCCAGGCGGCGCTGGAGCGCGTTTCGAAAGGGCGCACGACGCTCATCATCGCGCACCGGCTCTCAACGGTCGTTCACGCCGACGAGATCCTGGTGCTCGACAAGGGCGTCATCGCCGAGCGCGGCAGGCACGAGGATCTCTTGGCGCGCGGCGGGCTCTATGCGGCGCTGTGGAGCCGTCAACGCGAGGTCGATGCGGCGCAGGAAGCGCTGCGCCGCGCCGGCGCCGTGGAGCAGGAAGCGGACGCGGCCCTCGAGGCTCAACCGGATTTCGAGAACGCGGCGGCCGGGTTTTCCGACGCCAATGCCGATTCGACGCGAACGGCGGGCGAACTCGGGGCAGCGAGCCCAGACGAGTCGGGCGAGGCTCCGCCGTGACTTTTGTCGCGTTTGGCGCCAAAAGACGGCCTCCTTCGAGGCGCTGGCCATGTCGGTTTTCAATTCCGTTCGTCGTCAAATCACGCCCATCCATCCCGAAGGTTACATATTCGTCGCCGCGTTCGTCGCGGCGACTTTGATCTTGGGCTGGCTCTGGACGCCGCTGGGCTGGATCGGCTTCGTCGCGACGCTGTGGTGCGCCTATTTCTTTCGCGATCCGCCGCGCGTGACGCCGCTGCGCGCCGATCTCGTCGTCTCCCCCGCCGACGGCGTCGTCAGCTTCTGCGACGTCGCGCCGCCGCCGCCGGAGCTCGGTCTCGGCGCCCAGCCTCTGCCGCGCGTATCGATCTTCATGTCGGTGTTCGATTGTCACGTCAATCGCGCGCCCGTCGATGGCCGCGTGAGGCGCATCGCCTACCACGCCGGCGAATTCCTCAGCGCCGACCTCGACAAGGCGAGCGAAGCCAACGAGCGCAACGGCCTGGTGATCGAAGGCGCCGCGGGCGCCTTCGGCGTCGTGCAGATCGCCGGCATGATCGCGCGCCGCATCGTCTGCTTCACCCACGAGGGCGCGCGCCTGGGCGCGGGCGAACGATTCGGCCTCATCCGCTTCGGCTCGCGCGTCGACGTCTACCTGCCGGAGGGCGCGCGCATCCTCGTCGGCCTTCATTCGCGCGCCGTCGCCGGCGAAACCGTGATCGCCGAGACGGGGCGCGACGAAGGATTGCGGCAATTCCGCCTGAGCTGATCCCAAAAGGCGCATTTCCGATGAGCGAGAGCCAACCGCAAAGTCCGTCGCTGCAACGCCGTCGCGCCGGCGAACGGTTGCGCGGCTTCAAGGCCATGCCGTTGCGCCTGCTCATTCCCAATCTCATCACCTTGCTGGCGCTCTGCCTCGGCCTGACGGCGATTCGCTTCGCCTTCGAGGGCGCGATCGAGTGGGCGGTCAGCGCGATCGCCGCCGCGGCGGTGCTCGACGGCCTCGACGGACGCATTGCGCGCGCGCTCAAAGGCACGTCGCGCTTCGGCGCGGAGCTCGATTCGCTTGCCGACTTCGTCGACTTCGGCGTCGCGCCGGTGATCGTGCTCTACGTCTCCGGCCTCAATCAAATGAAGAGCCTCGGCTGGTTGGCGGCGCTCTTGTTCTGCATCGCCTGCGCGCTGCGGCTGGCGCGCTTCAACGTGATGATCGACGATCCCGAGGCGCCGGCCTGGCGCAAGAATTTCTTCGTCGGCATGCCGGCGCCGGCGGGCGCCATCGTCGGGCTGCTGCCGGTCTACTTGCGATTCCTGCTGTCTGAGGGGTCGACGGAGCCGCGCTTCGTCGCGCTCGAGATCGCCTATGTCCTGGGCGTCGCGTTGCTGATGGCGAGCCGCGTGCCGCACTTCTCGGGAAAGACGATCGGCCGCGTGCCGCACGAGTACGTCGCGGTGGTGCTGATCGGCTTGGCGGCGGCGCTGTTGCTGATCGTCAATTTTCCCCTGCAGTCGCTGGTTGCGCTGTCGCTGGCCTATCTGGCGACGATCCCCTTCAGCGTGCGGCGGTTTAGGGCGCTGCAGCGCGAAAAAGGCTGAGACTGCGCCGGACCGCCGCGATCGGCGACAAATGCCGTTTCCCCTGTCCGGGAATTCATATAGGGTCCGCGTGGTTTTTTGCGCCGCGCGCCTCACCCCCGATCCTCGTCGTTGCGAGCCCGCGCGGCGAAAGCAAGAAAGGCCCCAATGTCGAAGGAAGAACTGCTCGAGTTTCCCGGTTTCGTCGTCGAATTGCTGCCCAACGCGACGTTTCGCGTTAAGCTCGAAAACGAACATGAAATCATCGCCCACACCGCCGGCAAGATGCGCAAGAACCGCATCCGCGTCCTGGCCGGCGACAAGGTTCTGGTCGAAATGACGCCCTACGACCTGACCAAGGGCCGCATCACTTATCGGTTCAAATAGGCGCTCGATCGATGCGCTTCGCCGTGAGACGCCCCGCGTGAGCGAAACCCTGACGCGCCCTCGCCTCGTGCTCGCCTCGGGATCGCCGCGCCGCCTGGCGCTGCTGGCGCAGATCGGCGTCGAGCCCGACGCGGTCATTCCCGCCGACATCGAGGAGACGCCGCGCCGCAACGAATTGCCGCGCGCGCTGGCGCGCCGCCTCAGCGCGGAAAAGGCGGCCATCGCCGGGGCGATCGCCCGCAAGCGGCCCGATGTCGGCCCAGCGCTGACGCTCGCCGCCGACACGGTGGTCTGCGTCGGCCGGCGCATCCTGCCCAAGTGCGAAATCCTCGACGAGGCGGAGGCGTGCCTGAGACTGCTTTCCGGCCGCGCCCATCGCGTCTACACCGGGCTGGCGCTGACGACGCCGAGCGGGGTCATGCGCCAACGCCTCGTTGAGACGCGCGTGCGCTTCAAGCGCCTGTCGCGCAGCGAAATGACCGCCTATCTCGCCAGCGGCGAATGGCGCGGCAAAGCCGGCGGCTATGCGATCCAGGGGCTCGCGGGCGCCTTCGTGGTGCGCCTCGTCGGCTCTTACAGCAGCGTCGTCGGCCTGCCGCTCGCGGAGGCGGCGGCGCTGCTCGCCGCGGAGGGTTATCTCGCCCATAGCGCCTGGACGCAGGGGGCCTAAAGCGATGGCCGACGCCGCACGAGATCCGGCTGGCGACGACGGGAGCGCCAAAGCCCGACGCGTTTGCGCCCTCTGCGGCCGCCCGCGCGATCCGCGTTACGACCCCTTCTGCTCGCGCCGCTGCGCCGACGTCGACCTCCATCGCTGGCTGAAGGGCGCCTACGTCGTCGCCGGCGGCGAGCCGGCGAAGCCAGAAGACGAAGAGGAGACGTAGGAGCGGGCGGGGGCTGGAGACGCAGACCCATCATCGCTCGGCCGCCGCCGTCTCAGCCCGCGCCCTCGCCGATCTGCCCGCTCGCGCAGACAATGGCGAAAGCGTAGGCGCGCGCGACGTCGTCGAGGCGGTCGAAGCGCCCCGGCGCGCCGGCGTGGCCCGCCTCCATCGCGGTGTGCAGCAGGACAGGGCCGCCGCCAGTCATCGAAGCGCGCAATTTGGCGACCCACTTCGCCGGTTCCCAATAGGTCACGCGCGGATCGGTCAGCCCGGCGAGCGCCAGAATCGCGGGATAGCGCTGGGCGCGGACATTGTCATAAGGGCTGTAGGCGCGGATCGTCGCGAAGGCCTCGGGGCTGCGGATCGGGTCGCCCCATTCCAGCCATTCGGGCGGGGTCAGCGGCAGGCTCTCGTCGAGCATGGTGGCGAGCACGTCGACGAAGGGCACGTCGGCGATGATGCCGGCGTAAAGCTCCGGCGCGGCGTTGGCGATCGCGCCCATCAGCATGCCGCCGGCGCTCGCGCCATGGGCGACGACGCGGTCCTTGGCGGCGAAGCCTTCGGCGACGAGATGGCGCGTGGCGGCGAGAAAGTCGGAGAACGTGTTGGGCTTGTGGGCGAGCTTGCCGTCCTC
>CAVWKL010000026.1:0-8440 GCA_963755075.1 uncultured Alphaproteobacteria bacterium | reverse complement strand
AACGCCGACTCCTATTTCTCCGAAATCGAACGATCGACCGGGTGGAAGGGCGCGCAACTCACGGTCGGCGTGCTTTTTTACGATCTACCGAACAACGCTGCCCTGACGGATACGACGGTAGTCTTTCAGGGGATCTGCAACCCGCCAGATCGCAGTGATGAATCCACATTTCGACTGACCGCGATGAATCGCATGAGCCTGCAGGGGGTCTTCCTGCCGGAAGTACAGATCGAGCGCCGGTGCCCCTGGCAGTTTCCGGCCACGCCAGCGCAGCTGTCGGAAGCCGTAGACGGCGGAATCAATGGCAAATACTAGCAATATCTGGCGCTGCCCGCGTACCGTTTCGAGTACGTATTGCTCGTGCATTTCGCCGCGGTGCCGCGCGTGCTGATCGAGCCGGACAACGCCACCTTCGCCGCCAATGTGATGAGCACATACAACGTGATCGAGGCGGCGATGAAGCTCGGCGTGCGCAAGGTCGTGATCGCCTCGAGCGAGACGACCTACGGCGTCTGCTTCGCCGAAGGCGACAGGGACTTTCACAGCTTCCCCCTCGAAGAGGACTACGACGTCGATCCGATGGACAGCTACGGTCTCTCCAAGCTCTGCAACGAGAAGACGGCGCGCGCCTTCGCGATGCGCTACGGCGCCGACGTCTACGCCCTGCGCATCGGCAATGTCATCGAGCCGCACGAGTACGATCGGTTCAAGGCCTTTCTCGCCAATCCGATGACGCGCAAGCGCAACGCCTGGAGCTATATCGACGCGCGCGACCTTGGCGAGATCGTGCATCTCTGTCTGGAGAAGGACGGCCTCGGCTTCCAGATCTTCAACGCCGTCAACGACGCCATCACCCTCGATACGCCGACACGCGACTTCCTGGCGCGCCATTGCCCTGACGTGCCGGTGACGCGCCCGTTGGATAGGTTCGAGGCGCCGCTGTCGAACCGCAAGGCGCGCGAAGTGCTGGGTTTCAAGGAGGCGCACAACTGGCGCCAATACGTGCGCTGAGGAGGGTTTGCGACGTCGCGCTATTTTGCCGCGTCCAGTTTCTTCAGCACGTCCGCGGCGCCGGGAAAGCCTTGTGCGGCGGCCTTGGCGTACCATAGGCGCGCCTCTGCATCGTCCTTCGGCGCGCCCCAGCCGTTGTAATAGAACGAGCCGAGATTGAACTGCGCGCCCGCGGCGCCCTGCTCGGCCGCCTTGCGTAGCCAAACGATCGCGCCGGCGAAGTCCTTCTTGGCGAGATAAATTGTCGAGAGCTTCTCCTCGGCCTCGAGATAGTTCTGGCTCGCCGCCTTCTGATACCAGGCGACGGCCAGATCCATGTCGGGCGGCACGCTCTCGCCCTCTTGATACATCACGCCGAGATTGAACTGCGACGCGGCAAAGCCCTGCTCCGCCGCCTTGCGATACCAGATCATCGCCGTCGCGTCGTTCCGCGCCACGCCCTTGCCGGCGTGATAGAGGAAGCCGAGATTGTGCTCGGCTTGCGGGTCGCCGGCCTTGGCCAGCCGCTCGAACAGGCTCGCCGCCTTGCCGAAATCGCCCGCCTTGTAGGCGGCGACCGCGTCGTCGAACGGCGTCGCCGCCGCTGGCCCTTGCAGGGCCAGGAAGAGCGCCGCGACGCCGAACATCGGAATTCGTGTGAAGGCTGACATCGTCGGCGCCCCTGAGTTCGATGAATTGTAATCGAAATCCTGGCCCGCGATAGCCCGCTCATGCGACGGCGCGAAGACGCCGCCCGACCGGCTTCGTCCCTACCCTCGCCGCGCCCACGGCCCGCTCCTACGCGGCCATCGACTTGCCGGTCGTGTCGAAGAAGTCGACGCCGTCCCTAGCGAGGGTCGCGATCGGTTCGCTGAAGTTCTCTTGGACGCCGTTTCCCGAGCTGTTGGCGCCCCACGGGTTCTGCAACGACACCATTCCCGTCGACGCGTTGATGGCCGTCACTTCGAACATGTGATTCGCGATGAGGTTCCCCGACGTCGCGTCGCCGCTGGTTCCCATGATCACGTCTTGGCCCGCCGCCAGGCCGCTCTGCAACGCGGTCAGCATCGCGGTCAGCGACGCGGACGACCGACCGGACGTCGCGTCGGCGGCATACGCCTTGCCGGTGATCTCGGTCAGCGGCGCGCCGCCGCCGCCGGAAATGTCGGCGTAGGAATTGCCGTTGGCATTGAAGTCGGCGCCGGGCGTGACGTCGGTCTGCTCCATCAGTTCGACGTAGGCCTTCTCGACCAAGGGAACCCAGGACGACGTCGTGCTGCTGGCGAACTCCTCCGTCGAGCCATCGTATTGGCGCGCAAACCCCGACGCGAAGTTCGGCGTCTCGTTGTTGACGGTCACATAGTCGGCTTTGCCGTCGACCTGGAACTCGACCGAGTAGGTATTGTTGCCGTTCGACTGGATCATGTTCTTGATCTCGTCGGGATCTTGCAAGGCCTGCTCGCCGAGCGCGGCGAGGAAATAGCAATCTCCGTCCACCCCCTGCGAGACGTCGTTGATCGAGGGTCCGCCCGCCGCGAACAGCGGCAGCGTCGTCGCTTCATAGGTCGTCGGGTACCCCTTCCCGTTGGGCGCGAGCTCCGTGGCCGGCAGATCGGCGCCAAGGAACCATTTGCCGACCAATTCCTGCGCCTGCGTCTGCGACGAGGCCGCGCTGAGGTCGCCCAGCGGCGCCGCGGTGTTCGAGCCGCCGTTCCAATGGGCGTTGGCCGAGTTTCCGTCGACGACGTCGTCGGTGATCTGCTGCACATAGGCGGACGTCTGGATGCCGCCGGCGACGTTCAGTTCGCCCGCAAGCGTCTGCAACCCCGAGAACTTCGTCGCCGTCATGCCTCCGGCGGCCGCATCCTGAAGGATCGCCAGCATCGAAGCATAGGTCAGCGAACCGTCGCTCTCGCGCCTATCGACGTCGACCGCGACCGAATTGTCCGCCCCGGTCAGCAGCGCGGTCTGCGCGGAGGTCAGCTTCGCCTGCGTCGCCGCCGTCAATCCGACGATCTGCGACGTCGAGAGTTGGGCGACGTCGAGAGCGTCGAGGTTGAACCTGGCGAGGCCGTTGATCTGGTTGTTCGACAACGCCTGTATTTCGGTCTGAGAGAGTGAAGCTTCCTGCTTCGTCGAGAGGTCATTGAGGCTGTTGGTCAGGAGGCCGGAGATCTGGCGCGTCGACAAACTGGCGACGTTGAGGGCCTGCAAGTTCGTCACGTTGAGGCTGGAGATCTGCGTGTTTGAGAGCGCTTGCGTCTGCGCCGGCGAAAGCGCGCCGATCTGCGCCGACGACAGGCTGTTCAGCGCCGTCGTCGACAGTCCGCCGACCTGCGCCGCGTCGAGGGCGCCGATTTGCGTCGCGCTTATCGCCCGCCATTGCGTGGCGGAAAGCCCGGATAGTTGGGCCGAGCCGAGCGCGGCGAACTGACTCGTCGACAGCGCGCCAATCGCCGAGGTCGCGAGCCCGCTGATCGCGGCTGCCGAAATCGCCGCGATCTGGCCGTTCGACATCGCCTTGACGTCATTGAACCCTAGCGCCGCGATCGCCGTCTTGCCCATGGCGGCGATCTGCGCGGGCGACAGCGCGCCGACCTGAGACGTCGACAGCGCCGCGATTTCCGCGGCGCCGAATGCGCCGATCTGTTCGGTGGACAGCGAGCCGATCTGCGCGGCGGAGAACGAAGCGACCTCGCTTTGCGTGAACTCGGCGACGGCCGCAGTCGAAAGGCCGCTCAGCGCGGCGACGGAAACGGCGCTCACCTGCGGGCCTTGGAAAGCGCGAAGCGAAGCGGCGCTCATCGCGTTCAATTGATCCGCCGACAGGGCGGCGATCTGGCTCGTCGTCATCACGGAGACGTCGGCGGGCGCGAGCTTGGCGACGGCCGCACGCGAAAGAGAGGCGATTTGGCTGGGCGTCTGCCCGATGACCAGGGAAGTCATGTCGATCCTTCCCCGCCATGAGGGCAATGTCGCGCTCGCCGCAACATGCCGACCAAGGCGCGCCGGAGGCTCCCCCCGGCGCACCCGTCAGCGGACCTCTCGCCCGCCATGGCGCCGAGGCCGAGCGCGTCATCAAGCTCGCGAGGGGCAAGCAAACCTGCGTCCGAGGCGCCGACCGAACCCCGACATGGGAACATCGCCCGGCGGTCAAAATCGAGCCCGAGAACGCTGGCGCTCGATTCCCCCGCCGGGCTCGCCATGATTGCCGCCTTCAAATCAACACAACATACTGATTGTAACAGATAATTATTCGATTCCCCGCCCAGAATTCATGGGCGATGCCGCGAATGCGAGCTTAAGTCGAGGCGCTGCCCGTCGACGTCGCGGTCGACGAACCGTTGGCGCCATAGGCCTCGAGCACCTGCAGGAGCTGTTTGAGGCCATTGTCCTCGTGCCTGGAATGCGTGTGCTTTGTCCCCTCGCTGGCGCTGGTGGAGTTCGTCGCGCTGACGCTGTCCGAAGCGGCCGTAACCTCCGCGGGCGGGGGCGGCGACGGGGCGGTTGAAGACTGCGACGAGGCCGATATCGAAGACCCCGGGTCGAGGGCCGTCGTCAAATCAGTCAGGAAGGTGGTCAGATCCTTCGACAACTGGCTGAGATCGGCGGCGAGACCGGACGTCGACGATGACGACGACGCCGACGACGAACTGGCGGAGGAGGTCGACGACGACGATGAGGACGATTTCAAGCTCGGAGAGGAGGTTGGTCAGATCGGTCTCCAGCGTCGAGAGCAGGCTGCTGACGCTCGAAGATGAGGCCGAAGAGGTCGAGGACGTCGAAGAGGACGGCGGCGGTCCTGGCGGAGGGCCGCCGACGCCGCCCGGTCCGTCGCCATGGCCGCCCGGTCCGTTGCTGCCGAGTTGCAAGAGGAAGGCGAGCGCCGCCGCCGAAAGTCCGACCGAGCTCGACGCATCGATCGATGACGCGGAGCTGGAGGTGGACGTCGACGAGCTTGTGGTCGCGCTCGACTGGCTGGACGCGCTGTTTTGGTTGGCGAGGCTCGCCTGCAACAATTTGAGCAGCAGGCTTTGCTCACTGCCTCCATATACGGAAAGACTCATGATTGATTCCCCCGGCAATCAAATTTACTCTTGGGAAAGCAAAGTTAAGAAAGCGTTAATGGGGATTCCGCGAGCGTGACGAATATCGTCACATGACTAACCCCGCGACAATTCGTCCCACGCGACGGCCGAGGCCGAAGGCGGCCCGCCCGAGGACGATGACTCCGTCGCATCGCTCTGAAACCGGCAGATCCTCTGCCCGACATGAGCAATCTCGAGGGAGAGCTTGGTGTCGCACCAAATGCGGAATCCCGCCTCGCGCGCCCGATCGCAAAAGACGTAGTCCTCGCCGATGATGTCTCCGGATTGCTCGTCGTTGAGAAAGCGAAAGTAAGGCTTGGACAAGGCTTCGAACACCGTCATGCGAATGAGCAGGCAACCCGTCGGAACGCGCTTCATTTCGGTGAGCCCGTGCTCGTCGCAGGTCGGCTTGGCCTCCAGCGCCGTTCCCAACAGGGAGTAAGGCGGCACGCGCTTGGTGTAGATCGCGCCGACGATGTCCTTGCGATGGAGGAGCAGGCGGTGCAGCGTCGTCCTGGGAAAGACCATGTCGCTGTCGAGGAACAGCATGAAATCGCACGCCATGTCTTGCGCGCGTTGCACGCCGTTGTTGCGGGCGACGGCGACGATCGAGGACTTGTTGTTGACGATGGGCGTCTCGATCGGCGGCGTCGAATTGCAAAGCCCGGCCAACGCCAAGGCGAAATCGGCGTGAACCATGTCGCTTGAGGGAAAACAGATGGCGACCTTCGGCAGCGCGGCGTTCATTGAATTCATCCGAATCGGCTGTCGCGGCCGGCGGCGAAACGCGGTCGGTATGGCGGAAAGCGCAACCCCGCTCAAGGCCGCCAGGGATCGATGATCGGCACGCCCGCCGCGACGAACGGCGCCGTATCGCGGGTCGCCACCGTGAAGCCCCTCACTTTGGCGATGGCGGCGATCTCGGCGTCGGCCACAGACAGCGCGCAGCCGTTGGCGCGGGCGCGCGCGACCAAGGTCGCATAGGCTCTCGCTGCGTTCTCGTCGAAAGGCAGAATGCGCGCGCCGAACAGCCTCGCTATGAGCGCGCCGAGGGCCGCGCCGATGTCGTCCCGCCGCTTGCCGGCGGGCATGGTTTCGACGCCGGCCAGCAATTCGGCCAGGTTGACCGCCGTTAGATACAGCGTTTCCGCCGCCTGCCGGTCGAGCCACGCCGCGACGGCCGGATTGGCGTTCACCTTCATCGGCTCGGACACGACGTTGGTGTCAAGAATAATCACTCGAAAGACGCCGGCTCGGTCGGCGAGGGATCGCGGATTGCCGTCAAATCGACGCCGCCGAAACGCCGCCCGAACGCCGCCAATTCCGAGCCGACTTTGAGCCGCCCTTTGGGACGCACCGCCTCGTCGAGAATCGCGCGGACCTCGGCCTCGGCGCTGCGTCCATGACGCGCGGCGCGCAGCTTGAGGGCGCGATGCGTTTCGGCGGAGAGATTGCGGATGATGACGGCGGGCATGTGATAGCGCTCTCGCTGCTATGATATCAGCAATGGCATATGATAACAAATGATGTCAACGACAAGCCTGGACGGAGATTCGCTCTCAAGCTTCGAAAGTAGACAATCACGCCCAAAAGCGTGAAAAAGACGGAACGCATTTGAAGACGTTTTCAAAACGACGCGTCCACGCAAAGGCGACTATATACATTTTGCAGGAATTTCCTATATTCGGCAAGCCAGCCGCCCGCTTGAAAGAGCCGGCTGACGCGCCCAAGAGAGAGATCAGGGTTGCGCTGCGGATGATTGAGGTGGGGGCCAAAGTGTTGGAAACATCGGGTCTGCTTCCTTGGAATTCGCTTCACTGGGAAATAACTGAATTAGCCGAATATATTTTTCGATTGACGCGGACATCTGATCGTTTAATACATTGTATCCAAGAGCATGGCACATATTAGCAACGTCTCGCAGGGCTTGCACAAGCATCTTGTATCGACATTCGGCAAGTATGAAGTCATTTATATCGCCATACATTGCACTATTCTTGGGCTCAGATATTACGAATTTTTTTGCATTCCAGAATTCGCTGTCTACACCCTCGTCGTTAGTTTAGAAGAAGGTTGTCCATGGGCAATCATATTGCAGAACACTGAATATTGCCTTGCCTTTTTTATCGCCTTGCGAACGAACAAGATTGATATAGTTGACGAGTTGACGTCTGAGAGCGCCGATTCTAGTAGGTAAGCTCTAGAACTAAAGCTTTTCCGGTAGTAAAATATACGCCAACTACGATCCCCCGGCATTTCAGTTACGAAACGAAACCAGATGTATATCCAATATTCAACGTGACTCCACGCGAGCATGGTGTTTCCATATTGAAGCACAACATTGTCGCGTTCCGCAAGACTTTCTTTTAGTGCGGCACGAAGCCTCTCCGTCCTTGCTGCGTGGTCGGCGCTGTCTGGCTTGATTGGGTCTGCCATATTATTCTGATCCCATGGGCAAGAGAGAACCAAACGTCGATGAGTTCACAGCAGAAGAAACCGCGCGACGTAGTGATGCCGCACTCTTGCGCGCGTTCAGCGCGCCACGGAAGCGCCACGTCGAAATGAAGATCGGGAAGCATAAGATTGAGTCGGCCGAAAAGGCGAATCCGCCCAAAAGGCGCGTAACAGCGAAAGCCAAGGTTAAGACCCTCGCCTTTTGGGCCTTGGCGGTTTGAAGCCTTCCTTGCGCAGATACCGGAGAACCGCCCCTTTGGCGCTCCTAGGCGCCAATAGGCTGCCAGTAACTCGCTCCCTCACGTCCCCCGCGGCTTGGCCCGGCTTGTCGGCGCGGCGGTCGCCGGGTCCTCCGGCCAGACGTGCTTGGGATAACGGCCGCGCAGATCGGCGCGCACTTCCGCCCACGAACCCTTCCAGAAGCCGGGGAGATCGCGGGTGATCTGGATCTCCCGATGCGCGGGCGAGAGGAGATGCAGCGTGAGGGGCGCGCGGCCGCCGGCGAGCGCGGCAGACGGCCACCAGCCCCGGTGTTTTCATTCCGCAGACGCCGGCGCTGGCCTATGTTACGCTGAGCTCGTTGACGGCGGGCGGGTGGCAAACGCAGGATTACACCTACCGGGTGAACCCGAGCCCGGCGACGGCGGCGTTGCAGCTCACCGGGACGCCGCCGACGGCGCACGTGCCGGCCAATGGGCAGGAGGTGCTGTACGGATACAGCTTCGGCAGCGGAGACCCCAGGACCATAACCGGAGTGCAGGCGAGCGGAGTTCAGTTGAGCGGGCTGCGGATCGCGTCGGCGACGACCGGGTCGGTGGTGGTGGGTTACACGGCGGCGCCCGGCACGCCGACGCAATTGGGAGCAATAGGTGATGCCCTGTTGCCTTTGCCTGTTCTTTGGTTCGTTA
>CAVWKL010000025.1:0-15252 GCA_963755075.1 uncultured Alphaproteobacteria bacterium | reverse complement strand
GCGAGTACCCCAGACGCTGAAACTCGCCGAGGGGAAATTGGGCGTCGGGGCACTTGGTCTCCTGAAGGCAGAGCACGTCGGGGCGCTGTTCCTCGAGGTAGCGCGCGACGAGCCCAATGCGCAGGCGCACCGAATTGATGTTCCAGGTCGAAATCGAAAAGCGCACGAGCGAGCCTTGGTCGAGGGGTGGGGCGAACATGGCCGCTTCAAGCGCCGGCGCAAGGGCCGCGCCCGACTTGCCCACAGGCGAGGAGCCGCAGCGCTACTTGCGGCTGGGATTGTTCAACGGCGTCGTCACGTCGATATGGAAGAGATTGGGATCGGGCTGAGTGGTCAAATCGACGTTGAACAGGCTGACGACCGTCTGGAAGCCCTGGGCGTCGATGACGGTCCATTGCTTCAACGCGAAGGAATCGGGATCGAACACCAGCGCGATTTCGGCGGAGCCGCCGAGCGTCCCCTTGTCTTCGATCTCGATCGTGGCGGCGTTGTCGTCGATGGCGATCCGTTTGACCTTGGTGTCCTTGGCGATGTCGACGTGGTCGGCGAGCAGGAATTTCAGCGGCGTCTGGGCGATGAGATAAAGATCCTGGGTGTCGAGCTTCTGGTCGCGCACCGCGACCGAGCGGCCGTCGGCGACGATTTCCAGCCGGGCGGGCGGGGCGTAGCGGAACAGCATCCGGCCCGGCCGCGTGACATAAAGTTGACCCTCGGTGCGCGCGCCGTCGGGCCCGATCTGCACGAAGTCGGCGCTCATCACGCGCGCCGCGTCGAGATAGGCGTTGGCCTTGGCGATCGCCTCTTCCGCCGTCATCGCCGGCTTGGGCGCGTCCTTGTCCTTGTCTTTGGCCGGCGCCGCGAGTTCGGCGG
Organism: uncultured Alphaproteobacteria bacterium; assembly: GCA_963755075.1. Lineage (GTDB taxonomy): Bacteria > Pseudomonadota > Alphaproteobacteria > Rhizobiales > Beijerinckiaceae > Roseiarcus. The sequence goes on along the minus strand of CAVWKL010000025.1, from coordinate 14,382 downwards.
GCTTGCGCGGCGGCGTCGGCGCGGCCTTGAGATCGATGGGCGCGTCCAGCGCAAAGGCGACGCGCACAAAAGCGAAAAGCGCTAGGGCTGACCAGGCGAGGGGCCGAAGGATCGTCATGAACGCGGGGCTTTCGTCGGGGAGAGGCGCGGCGGAGCGCTCCATGACAGGGCGTTGTGATCGTATTGTGGCGAGGCGGCCGGCCTCCTCGGTCGCGTTCAAGTGAAGCGCTTGAGCGCGCGCAACAGCCAGTCGAAGGTCTTGCCGTACGGCGGCTGAAGAAGTCCCGAGGCGTTCCACCGCGCCTGATGGAAGACCGGCTTCAATTTGCTGAAGGCGCGAAACCCCCATTCGCCGTGGTAGGCGCCGACCCCGCTCGACCCGACGCCGCCGAAAGGCTGCTCCTCCTGGACGAAGTGCAGCAAGCAATCGTTCACCGTCACCCCGCCCGAAACGGTTTCGCGCAGCACGCGGTTGCGGCGCGCGGCGTCGCGGCCGAACCAGTAGAGCGCCAGCGGCCGCTCGCCGCGGTTGACGATGGCGATGGCGTCCTCGAGCCGCTCGTATTCGACGATCGGCAAGACCGGGCCGAAAATCTCTTCGCGCATCAGGCGCGTATTTTCGGCCGGGCCGATCGCCAGCGTCGGGGCCAGCTTGCGGCCCGTCGCCTCGAACGCCTCGCCGGCCGGATTGACCTCGATGATCTCGGCGCCCGCCGCGCGCGCCTCGTCAACCAAATCCATCAGGCGCCGGCGGTGGCGCTCGCTGACGATCGCCGTGTAATCGCGGTTCGACGCCAGCGACGGATACATCCGCGCCATCGCCTGGGCGATAAGGTCGGCGGCGGCGCGCGCCTGGCCCTTGGGGACGAGCAGATAGTCGGGCGCGATGCAGGTCTGGCCGGCGTTGAGCAACTTGCCGTAGGCCAGGCGGCGGCAGGCGATCGCCAAATCGCACGAGGCGTCGAAGATCGCCGGCGACTTGCCGCCGAGCTCCAAGGTGACGGGAGTGAGATTGGCGGCGGCCGCCATCGCCACCTGTCGCCCCACCGCCGTGGAGCCGGTGAAGACGAGGTGGTCGAAGGGCAGGCCGACGAAGGCCTTGCCGGTTTCGGCGTCGCCGTTGACGACGCTCATCTCGTCGGGATCGAAATGGGCCGCCGCCAGCCGTTCGAGCAGCGCCGAGGTGCGCGGCGTGAGCTCGGACGGCTTGATCATCACGCGATTGCCCGCCGCCAGAGCGGCGAGCGCCGGGCCGAGCGACAGTTGGATCGGATAGTTCCACGGCGAGACGACGCCGACGACGCCGAGCGGCTGCGGCGTCAGCCGGTTGCGTCCCGGCCGGAACTGCAGCTCGGTGGCGACCGCTCGGGGGCGCATCCACCGCTTCAGGCGTCGCCGGGCGTGCCGGACGCCGGCGCCGACGAAGAAGAGCTCGGCGAGCCGGGTTTCCTGAGCGGCGCGATTGCCGAAGTCGTCGTTCACCGCGGCGACCAGGGCGTCCTCGTTTTGCTCGATCAGGGCGAGCAGCCGGTTCAGCCGGTCGATGCGGGTCTTGAGGCCTGGGTTCGGGTCGGCCGCGAAGGCGCGCCGCTGCGAGGCGAAGCGCGCGGCGATGTCGGCGAAAAGGGGCGGCGGCAAGGCGGACATGACGAGTTGTAACCGGCCGCGCGGGCGACGGCAATTCGCGTCGCCCGCCGATGCGATGGCGCCCCTCGTTTGAAATCGCCCCCGCCCGCAAAGCGCCCCAATCCCTTCACCCTTCTTTACCTTCGACCGGATCGCGGGAAACCTTGGCGCGCTAGCGTCTCTGTCGAGGCGGCGCTTGGCGCCGTCGATCAAGGAGGTCGTCATGACTGATATCGACAGGGTCCCCCTGCAACCCGAGCCCCGATCCCGGCGCCCCAACCCAAGGGCGCAAAGAGCGGCGCATCCGGCTGGCCGCGCGCCGCGGCGATGATCGGCGTTCTCGTCTGCGGCGTCGCGCTCGGCGTCGGCGGCCTCGCCGCGGCGGCGGCGGGCATGGATCCCATGGGCTGGCGGCACGGCGCGCGCCTGGCGTTCGTCCAGAGCGCCGTCGCGCACGCGCTCAATTCCGTCGGCGCCAGCGCCGAACAGGAAGCCAAGGTTCACGACATCATCGCGGCGAAATTCGCCGAGATCGCCGTGAAGCCCGACGACCACGAGGCGCTGCGCAAGCAGGCGCTGGCTCTGCTCGCCGCCCCGACCATCGATCGCGCCGCCGTCGAGCGGCTGCGGGCGGACGTGGTGACGATCTTCGACGCGAAGTCGAAGGCTGTCGTCGGCGGCCTGCTCGACGTCGCCGACCAGCTCACCCCTCCGCAGCGCGCCGAGCTCGCCGCCGAACTCGCCGACATGGCGCGCCGCGGCCCGATGACGGGCTGGGAGAGGGGGCCCCATTGGCGCCCGATGGACGGGGGTCCGGACGGCGCTCCTGACAACGGTCCCGACAAGGAGTAAGCGAATTCAGCGGTTTGGGGGCGGCATGGCGGAACGGCTTCTCATCATCGACGACGATGCAAGGCTGGCTGCGATGGTGTCGGACTATCTGACCGCGGCCGGTTTTGTCGTCGAACGCCGCTTCACCGGCCGCGACGGCCTCGCCGCGCTCGAGGGCGGGGCGTTCGACGCCGTCATCCTCAACGTCATGCTGCCCGACATCGACGGGTTCGAGGTCTGCCGCACGATCCGCACGCGCGCGCAGACCCCCATCCTGATGCTGACGGCGCGCGGCGAGGAGTTGGACCGCATCGTCGGGCTGGAGATCGGCGCCGACGATTATCTCCCCAAGCCCTTCAGCCCGCGCGAGCTGCAGGCGCGGCTTCGCGCCATTCTCAGGCGCGGCCGCGCCCCCGCCGCCCTTGAGGATGCGCCGCTCCGCTTCGGCCGTCTCCACATCGATCGCCAATCGCGCGCGGTGCGCGTCGACGGCGAGGAGAAAACCCTCACCGGCTACCAGTTCGATCTGCTCGCCGCGCTCGCCGACAACGCGGGGCGGGTGCTCAACCGGGAGCGGCTGATGGATCTCGTCAAGGGCGAGGAGCTCGAGGCTTTCGACCGCTCGATCGACGTTCATATCTCGCGCATCCGCGCCGCCATCGAGGACGATCCCAAGCATCCCCGCCGGATCATCACCGTGCGCGGCGCCGGCTACGTCTTCGCCAAGAAGCAGGACGGCGAGCCATGATCGTCGTGCGCCGCCACCTGTTCTGGAAGGTCTATCTGACGCTGCTCGCGAGCCTCGTCGCCGTCGCGTTTCTGATGGGGGCGTTCTGGTGGCTGATCGGCGAAAATCCCCACCAGCCGTGGATGGCGTTCCGCGTTCCGCTCGGCGACTGGATGGTTCCCGCCCACGACAGCCCGCCGGGGGCGATCGCCGCCGCAACCAAGCGTCTCGCTGACGAAATGGGCGCCGACGTGTCGGTCTACGCCGCCGACGGGACGCTCGCCGCATCGCGCGGCGCGCCGGTCGGGCTCGCGGCGGAGGCGCGTGATCGCGCCGACCCTCGCGCGCCGGTCCTGCGCGTCGACCTTCCCGACGGCCGCGCGGTGCTGGCGCGGCTGCGCCCCCCCGGGCTCAGCCCGAGACTGCGCATCCTGTCGATCGTGCTCGTCGTGGCGGGGGGCGTCGGACTCGCCGCCTTTCCCATCGCCGCGAGACTCACAAGGCGCCTCGAGGGCCTGCGCTCCGGCGTCGAACGCTGGGGCGCCGGGGCGCTGTCGCTGCGCGTCGACGAGGCGGGGCACGACGAGGTCGCGGTGGTGGCGCGCACCTTCAACGCCGCGGCGGGGCGCGTCGAGGAGCTCTTGACCTCGCAAAGGGCCTTGCTCGCCAACGCCAGCCACGAGCTGCGTTCGCCGCTGGCGCGGCTGCGCATGGCGATCGAACTGTGGTTTGCCCACCCGGGGCCGGAGATGCAGGCCGAGATTGAGCGCAATCTCGCCGAAAGCGATCAACTGGTCGACGAGATCCTGCTCGCCAGCCGCCTCGACCACGCCGGCCCCGACGCCGCGCGCGTCGCCCCCGTCGATCTCCTCGGGCTCGCGGCGGAGGAGGCGGCGCGTTTCGAGGCGGGCGTCGCTTGCGTGTCCGGGGACGGCCCCCCGATCGAGATCGAGGGCGACGCCACCCTGCTCAGGCGGCTCATCCGCAATCTCCTGGAGAACGCCGAAAAGCACGGACGCCCGCCGATCGCCATCGCGGTGACGCGGCGCGAGAACGGGGCGCGCCTCGTCGTCTCCGACGCCGGGGATGGAATCGCGCCGGCCGAGCGCGAGCGGGTGTTCGAGCCGTTCTACCGGCCCGCCGGCCGGGCCGAATCCTCCGGCGGCTGGGGCCTCGGGCTCTCCTTGGTGCGCCAGATCGCCAAGCGCCACGGCGGAACGGCGGTCTGCGAAGCCGCGCCAGGCGGGGGCAGCCGGTTTGTGGTGGATCTGGCGATGGCGAGAGGCGCGGCGCAGGTTTAGGGCTGAGTCGGCTCGGCGGCGGGGGCGCTCTCCACCGAATCGCGGCGAGCACGACCAAGCCCCCGCCGCAGAAACGTCCGGCCCGGCGGGAGGGGGGCGAAAGCGCCGCAGCGACCGGGCAGGCCGAATTGGGGAATTCACGTCCTGTTGCCGTAATGCCCCGATTGTTCCGCCCCGATCGTCCGCGCCGCGAATGATGGTGTGCGCGAGGTTGCGATGGCGCGTTGGGGCATGCCGTCGCAGCAGTTCCTGGCCTACGAGAGGGCCGTCGAAACCTCGATTGCGTGTCACATGTTGACGGTTGCCTTTGAGGTCCATTGTTACTGCGAATGCGACTTGTTCCTCCCCAAATCTCCGCTACCGTGCCGCAATGACAATTGAGCATATCATTGACTACGCGCGGCGTGTCCGCGAGCTGCGCCGGGCGGGGCCGAGCAACCTTGAACAAGCGCTCGCGCCGGCATTTCAGCGTCTTCTTGACGATTTGTTGCCGCTTATCTCCGCGAACGGGCTCTCTGTCGTTGCCGAGTTCGCCACGCAGGGGATCGGAAGGCCCGACATCGCCCTCAAAAGGGCCGGTCAGCCCGCGCGCGCCTTTGTTGAACTCAAAGCGCCGACCAAACCGGGGGACCCAACGCGTTACCGCGACCCCCACGACAAACAACAGTTCGAGCGCTTCAAGTCGTTGCCGGTTTGGGCGATTTCGAACTTTTCGAGCTTGCGAGTTTTCCGGCGTGACGAACAAATCGACTCGATTGAAATCGTTCCGGAGATCGCGCTCAATCCCGAGGCGACGGACGCTAGCGCCGAGCGCCTGATTCGGCGCGACGATCCAGCCCGGTTGCTCGCCGCGCTCTCTCCGCTTGCTCTCGCAGACCCGCCGCCGGCAAGAGACGCAGAGCAACTGGCGAGCAACCTAGCGCATGCAGCGCGGCTCGTGCGCAGCATCGTTGCCGACCGCCTCGCCGAACTCGCCGAGGCCAACACGACCGGCGTGCCCTTACAGGCCGTTCGCGATGAGTTCCGCGAGGTGCTTTACGCCCACCCGCAAGCCGCCGGGTACAATACGGCGCGCTTCGATACGCTTTTTGCCGCCGCTTTCGCGCAGACTTTGGCCTTCGGCTTACTGCTTGTGCGCGAAGCGACGGATCGAGATGTCGATCGCGACGCTTGGCAATACATGCCGCCAGAACATTCGCTCATGCGCACCACGCTTCGCGTTCTGAGCATGGAGGAAATCGTTGACGATGTCGGGGCTGGGTTTGACGTGATCCTCGACACCGTCAACAGCTTTGATCCCGCCATCCTCGCACGCAAAACCGGCAAGCCTGACCCGATCCTCTACTTCTACGAGGATTTTCTCCAGGTCTTCGATCCTGCCGCGCGCGAGCGTTACGGCGTTTATTACACTCCCGTCGAGGTCGTCACCTACATGGTTGCGGCGCTTGATCGGGCGTTGCGCGAGAATCTTGGAACAGCGGGATTGGCCGACGAGGCGGTCACGTTGCTCGATCCCGCATCGGGCACCGGAACCTTTCTTCTGGGCGTCATCGAGCATGTTCGCGCTTCCGTCGAAACCAGCGCCGGTCCGGGCGCTGTCAATGGCGCATTGCGCGCTTTGGCGGGCAGGCTTTTCGGATTCGAGTTGCTTGTCGGCCCCTATGCGGTCGCCCACTACCGACTACGGCACGCCGTCGGGGCTTTGCAGCCCAACCACCGTGTTGGCGTGTTTCTTACCGACACGCTTGCGAGGCCCGGAGCAGCGGCCCCGTTGGGCAGTCTGGGCTTCGTCGCCGAAAATATCCGCACAGAGCGGCACGAGGCGGATCGGATCAAACAGCGCCAACCGATTCTGGCGATCGTCGGCAATCCGCCCTACCGACGGCTTGAAGCGGGCGAAATAGGCGAGCTTGTCGGCGACTGGATGAACGATCTCTGGGATGATCTCAAGGCGCCGGTGCGCGAGGCCGGCTGGGGCAACCAGCTCAATACATTTCCCGAACTCTCCGTCGCCTTCTGGCGTTGGGCGATCTGGAAAATCTTTGAAAGCGAAGGCGCGCCACGTCGCGGTGTCGTGGCGTTCATTTCGAACCGGACCTTCCTCGCCGGGAAGCCATATGCCGGATTGCGCGCCATGTTGCGCGATCGTTTCGACCGCATCGAGATCATCGATTTGCGCGGCGATGTCCGACGCGGCGAGCGCGCGGGCGTGGACGGCGATCAAGGCGTATTCAATATTCAGGTGGGGACTGCGATTACTCTTGCAATTGCGGACGGCAGCAAGGCCAGAGATACACTTGCCCGCGTAACTTACATTGACGCTTGGGCCGAAGGTTTGTTTCCGCGCGCGTCGAAACTCGCTTGGTTGATGGACGGCGCCGACACTGGGACACGCCCGGGTGCGACGGAAGTCCTTCGCGACCTACTGGATGACATGAAACCAAAGCCTTTCCAAATCGGCCAATGGTTAGCTATCGAGCAATGTTTTCTATTCCGGAGATCGGGCATCGAGACACAGAGAGATGAATTGATTTATGCGTTTTCTCCGGAATCTTTGCGCGCAAAGATATTGGCATTCTTGGTAGCGCCCGATGATACTGCCAGAGTGATGTTTCACGATACCCGAGGGCGCAATTGGGCAAGCGCACGGTCGATCGCCTTCGACGGGACCAAAATCCGTCAGGTCAGCTATCGTCCGCTTGATATTCGCACCGTTTACAATCACATCGCGTACGGCGACTTTCTTCGTCCCGAGTTGCAAGCAGTTTGGGGCGCGGGAAACTGTGCGCTTTACACTCTGCCCTTCGCCACTGGCGCCGGTCCCGCCGTTTGGTGCCACGGCCAGCTTCCGGATCGTCACGCTTTTCGCGGCAGCTACGGCGGCTATGCCTTCCCGCTGCGCGACAATCGCGCCGGCCACGGTCCGTACAACCTCTCGCCGAACCTGCTCGCCGGGCTCGCCGCCAACTATGGCGCGCCGGTGAGCGCGCAAGACGCGTTCGACGCGATTCTCGCCTTGCTGTCGGCGACATCCTACTCCCTGCGTTTCGCCGAGGATTTGGAGGACGTGTTTCCGCACGTGCCATTCCCCGGCGATCACGCCCTGTTTCTCGAAGCGGCAGGTTTGGGCCGCGAAATCCGCGCTGTTGAGACGTTCGCCCGTCCGCCGCGCGCCGAGTTCTTGAATCGGGCGGTCGCGCGCATCGAGAGCGAGGCGACCGAAAGCTTGCACGCCGGCGATTGGAGCGAGGGCGAAATATTCCTCTGCGCCAATCGAACGGGGCGCGTATCGGGCGTCAGCGCGGCGGTTTGGGAATTTTCGGTCAGCGGATATCGGCTGCTCTTTCGTTGGCTCGACGCGCGTCAAGGCCTGCCGGTCGATCACGCGCTCGTCACGGCGCTCCGCGATCTTGTGGGCAGAATCGCCGAGCTCATTGACCTTTTCGCCCGCGCCGATCAACTTCTTGAGCGTGCGCTGAGCGCGACGTTGAGTCGGGATGCCCTGCGCCTTGTCGAAACCGAGCCTGCCGCCGTCGATGAGTGACCAAACGCCCGATCTTCTCGGCTTCAAGCCGGCCCAAGGCGATCTCTTCGCCGACGAACCTGCACGCAACGACGGCGTCGGCGTCGCGGACCCCGATGATGTCCGCGCTCGCTTGCACAAAATGCTGGCCGAGGCGCGCGCAGCGCAATCCCGTCCGCCGTGGAACGAGCGCACGACGCGCATGTACCAAATCGTCTTTCCGCAAATGGCGAACTGGTTGCCCGACTCGGAGGCCAAGGAGTTGTGTTTCGAATTCCAAGAGGAATTAGCTAGGCTGGGGATCGCGGCCTAATCCCGGCGCCCGCATGATGTGATAACGGCGGGCTGCGGCGCGCGCGCGGGAGCGCCGCCGCCCACGGAGAGGATATGTTGAAACCGGCGATCTTCGCCATTGGCGCGGCCTGGGACGACGAGGCTTCGGTTTGGAGCGGGCATTGCGACGACATCCCGCCCGCCGCGGACGCGCCGACGCTCGATGCGCTGCCGGCGAAAATCTCGGCGATGGCCCTCGACCTCTTGCCGGACCATCGCCCGGAGGTCGATCCCGCCTCTCTGGTGGGGGATAAACTCCCACGCTTGGCGCCCGCTGCTCTGAGCGGGACGCGACCTTGCGCCGACTGAGCAGCGGCGACCGCTTCGCGCCCACCCGCGCCGTTCGGCCGATGGTCGCGGCGTCTCCAAAGCGGACGCCATGCCGGCGGGCGCGCGGCTGTCGTTGGCGGACGCCGGTCGTTCAATCTGGCGCCGCCGAGAGGCGGCGAAGCGCCGCAAAGACGCCTGGCGCGCCGCCCTCGAAGTGACGCAAAGAATCGGGTCGAAGCCGCAAGAGGCTTACGGCGGGCTCGAAGGCGTCGGCGGGTCGGGCAGCGGCGGGTCGCCCGTGCAGATCGGCGTCAGGTTGGTCAGCCCGTAGTCGCGCGCAAAGTCGGCGAGGTCGTGGTCTGGCAGCCAAACGCAGGCGACGTGGAAGATGTCGCCTTTGGGAATTGCCGAGATGTCCCAGACGCGCGCCGTCATGTCATCGGAAGCCGTGACCACGCGCGCGCCGTCGGGCGAAAACGCGGCGCTATAGACGAAACCGTCGTGGCCCTTGAGCACGGCGATCGTCGCGCCGGTCGCGGCGTCCCAGACGCGCGCCGTCATGTCATTGGAAGCCGTGACCACGCGCGCGCCGTCGGGCGAAAACGCCGCGCTCTGAACCCCTTCGCGATGCCCCTTGAGGATCGCAAGCGCCGAGCCGGTCGCGGCGTCCCAGACGCGCGCCGTCATGTCAAAGGACGCGGTGACCACGCGCGCGCCATCGGGCGAAAATGCAGCCCTTAAGACTCCAGAGTCGTGGCCCTTAAGGTTCGCGAGCGCCGCGCCAGTCGCGGCGTCCCAGAGGCGCGACGTCTCGTCGTCGGAAGCCGTGACCACGCGCGCGCCGTTGGGTGAAAACGCCGCGCTCCAGACCCGATCCTGGTGGCCCTTGAGCACGGCGATCGCTCGGCCCGTCGCAGCATCCCAAACGCACGCCGTCTTGTCGTCGGAAGCCGTGACGACGCGCGCGCCGTCGGGCGAAAACGCCGCGCTTCGGACCACATCGTCGTGGCCCTTGAGCACGGCGATCGGTTGGCCCGTCGCGGCGTCCCAGACCCGCGCAGTGCCGTCGTCGGAAGCCGTGACGACTCGCGCGCCGTCGGGTGAAAACGCCGCGCTTCGGACCACATCGCCGTGGCCCTTGAGCACGGCGATCGGTTGGCCCGTCGCGGCGTCCCAGACCCGCGCAGTGCCGTCGGCGGAAGCCGTCGCCACGCGCGCGCCGTCGGGTGAAAACGCCGCGCTCGAGACCCGATCTTGGTGGCCCTTCAGCACCGCGATCGGCAGGTCCGTCGCGGCGTCCCAGACCCGCGCCGTCTTGTCATAGGACGCGGTTACGACGCGCGTGCCGTCGGGCGAAAACGCGGCGCTATTGACTATACCGTCGTGGCCCTCGAGCACGGCGATCGGCTGGCCCGTCGCGGCGTCCCAAACGCGCGCCGTATGGTCGACGGAAGCGGTGACGACGCGCGCGCCGTCGGGCGAAAAGGCGGCGCTATTGACCCAGTCCCCGTGGCCCTTGAGCACGGCAATCGCCCGACCCGTCGCGGCGTCCCAGACGCGCGCCGTATGGTCGATGGACGCGGTGACGACGCGCGCGCCGTCGGGCGAAAAGGCGGCGCTGAAGACACTACCGTCGTGGCCTTTGATTACGGCGATCGCTTGACCTGTCGCGGCGTCCCAAACGCGCGCCGTAATATCCGAGGAAACAGTAACGATGCGTGCGCCGTCGGGCGAAAACGCGGCGCTAGTGACCGCATCGTCGTGGCCTTTGAGCACGGCGATCGGCTGGCCCGTCGCGGCGTCCCAGACGCGCGCCGTCTTGTCAGAGGACGCAGTGACCACGTGCGCGCCGTCGGGCGAAAACGCCGCGCTCGTGACCGCATCCTCGTGGCCCTCGAGCACGGCGATCGTCGCGCCGGTCCTGGCGTCCCAAACGCGCGCGATCTTGTCAGAGGACGCGGTGACCACGCGCGCGCCGTCGGGCGAAAACGCCGCGCTAGCGACCGCATCCCCATGGCCCTTGAGGACGGCGATCGTCGCGCCGGTCCTGGCGTCCCAGACGCGCGCCGTCTTGTCTCTCGACGCGGTGACCACGCGCGCGCCGTCGGGGGAAAACGCGGCGCTCCAGACCGCATCCTCATGGCCCTTGAGCACGGCGATCGGCTGACCTGTCGCGGCGTCCCAGACGCGCGCCGTCCCGTCGGCGGAAGCCGTCAAAATGCACGCGCCGTCGGGCGAAAACGCCGCGCTCCAGACCGCATCCTCATGGCCCTTGAGCACGGCGATCGGCTGGCCCGTTGCGGCGTCCCAGACGCGCGCCGTCTTGTCAGAGGACGCAGTGACCACGCGCGCGCCGTCGGGCGAAAAGGCGGCGCTACTGACCCCCTTCTGATGCCCCCGAAAAACCCTTCGCTCCCTCAATTCCACAATCGCGTCGCCTAGCGCCGCCAACGCCACGACAAGTTTGGGGCCTGGGTCGGATTTCGCCTTCGGCCAAGCGGCGAGCGCAAGTTTGGCCGCGATCGCCGGGCTCTGCGGCAAGGCGACTTTGGAGAGCGCGGCCAGCGCCCCCGCCTGGTTCGCCAACGCCAACCCGGCGGCTGCGGTCGCGGCGTCCTTCTGTCGACTGGCCTCCGCGGCCGCCTGCTCGGCGTTGCCGCGTTGGGTCTCTGCTTCGCTCGTTTGCTGGTCGGCGATCGTCTTTTCGTGCTGCGCGACGACGCCGAACGCCGCCGCAGCCAACGCCAACGCGAGCGCCGCGACGAGCCCGACGCGCGTGCGCTGCGCGACGCGGCGATTGGCCGCCGCGATCCGCCGCGCATCGCCCAGCGCGCGCGCCTGTTCCTCCTCGCGCTCCCTGCGCCGCGCCTCGGCCTCGGCCGTCTCGGCCGTCTCGCGCGCACGACAGCCGGCGAGATAGGCGCGGTCGGTCGCGTCGAGCTTGGCCGCAATGTCGGTGCGCGTGTCGAGCGCGCCAGCGTCGGCGAGCCGCTGGCCGCGATGGGCGAGCCAAGCCGCGTCGCGCGCGTTGGCGTCCCAGTCGCGCGAGGCGCGCTTGACGCCCTCCAGCGCCGCCAACAGGCCGAAGTCCTCCTTCAGCCATCCTTCGAGCAGGCCCCATTGCCGGAGCAGCGCTTCGTGCGTCGGCTCGATCGTCGCGACGCGCGTCTCTAGGCCCGTGGCTTCGCGCTCGCTTCGTGTGTCGGACGACAAGAGCCGCTCCTCGACCAGGAGATCGATCAGCGGCGCCGCCTCGGGCGGAATGTCGGATCGCCGGGCGATGTTGCGCCGCGGGGTCTTCTGCTTGTCCGGGTCGACGCCGGCGAGCCAGGGAATGAGGCCGCGTCTGAGCAGGGCGAGCCGCGCCTCGCGATCCCTGGGGATGCGCGGGTCGGCGTCGGCGCGCTGGAAGGCGCGCTCGACCGCCGCATCGATCGCGCCTCTCAAGCCGCCGAACGCCTCGTAATCGGCGAGCTTCAGCGCCCCGGCGGCGCCGTAGCTCAGATAAGCAATACGAGAATTTAAGGAGCCAAACAGTACCGATTTGCTAAACGCGCACCCTCTGGCCTACGTCCAATCTCTGCAATAGAATTTCAACGCCGTTATGAAAGCGGACTGCATCCCGAAAGGTGTTTGCGGCCGCGGTAATCTGAGTAAAGACCGCCTCACCCACCTCTTCATGAAGACCGCACTCATGCCGCAGCTTCGCTGAAATGTCGCATACCAGCAAACGGGCCCCCGGCGGGATACATACTGCAGGGATTACGGGAGCATCTGGAGGATCAAAAAGTTCCTTGAGCCTCGGCCAAAACCCGTGGCTTGGGACCTTGCGATACTCTCGTCTTCTTCGAATATCGCAGGGTGACGCCAGGCCAATAACCGACCCCGCCTCAAATCTATGGACAACGAGATCTTCTCCGGAGACAGCCAGGCGATTAGGAATCGCCATTAGTGAATAATCGCACATCGCTCGTTACCCCCCTCAAGGACGTGAACTCCGACGGACGCAAACATTGCGCACTGTGTCCGAGTGAAAGCACTTGGTTGTTAAGCCCACGCCCAACTTTATCCTTCCGGTCTAAGGATAACATCCAGGCCGGGCGAATGGAACCAGGAAATTGCCTAGCAAAGCAGTGACAGCACCGCGCCACCGAAATCAGCCTGTGATTCCTGGCTCCGGCATGTATTCGGTGTGAACCATCGTGAGTCGTTGCTCCCAGCACCATCACGCCCTTCTCTCGTGAGCCCGCGGGGCGCGTTCACATTTATCAGCAAAAATGCGGGCCGCTATCGTAACAGGACCACAGCCAGGATCGAGTCTTAACCTAAGCCCGTTCTTGGGCGTGATGCAAATTCACCCGGTGATCGGCCCAGGAAACGGAGTTCACCCAACGAGTGGGAACCAGCACCGAGCGGTTGTAAAGCCAATCTCCGGCTTTCACATCCAAGTAGCCTAGATGCCAGGAGGCGTCGTCCATGATGAAGCCCTCCACGCGCCCGATTTCACCGTCCGTGGCCCACACTTCGTAACCCGCCAAGTCCCAGGCACTGCGGAGATGCGAGTCCCCCTTGGTGTGCAACGGGTATTTCCTGCCAGACGGAATTGACGACGCGGGGCCAAGCTCACTCTCCGCCCAATAGATCGGCCAACCAAAGTACTCCTGCATTGCGATTTCTTGCTGGCGTGAAACCGGCTTCTCCGTGTCAACATCGGGACTGTGACGCACTTGCTCCTTGGTCAAGTGGACGTGGAAGGTCTTCTTTGCCCAATCGGGCTGCTCCACCGCCGCGATCGCAAGAACCACAGCTCGCCGCGTAAGCCAACTTCCCACGTCGACTACCAAATAGCGAATCGTCCATGACTGGTCGTCGAAGAGAAAGTTGCGAATACTTCCCATCTCGCCGTCTGTTGCAATAACGGAAGATCCAGTCAAGGTGTCCAGGTCGTGAAGCATGTTCCTCCTCCGCCGTCGAAGTCTAGCGGGTTATTACTACGTGTGAATTCGAACTGATTCTGTGGAAGCGAGCGGCATACCCATCAATCATGCAGGCTCCTCCTGTTCAACCGCGCGATTTACTCAGGACGAGTCTCACTTCTTGGAGCAGCGCAGCCGCGGTATATGGCTTTGGGAATACCTCAAATCCTTGCTGCTCCGCTCGATATGCAAGCCGCTCGTCATCAAGAAGCCCGCCGAGCATTAGAACCCTCATTTCCGGGCACTTTGTGCGCAAATACATAGCTGCCTCGTGGCCCGGCAAACTCTCGACATAAGTACGGGTTATCAACAGATCAGGAGTGCACTCGTTCAACCAGTCTACCGCCTGCCCCAAGTCGCCGCTAGCCAGGACGGTATATCCTTCGCGCTCCAATGTCTCCTTAAGAATGGAACGTACAACCGGATCAGAGACCAAGAGCAAAATTGTCGCCTTGATCAACGAGTGGTCCATCACGGTCATTCCTTTCGCCAAATTACCTTATGAGCCAAGATCCCGGCGAGTCCTTTAACAGCCGCCGCTGGCTGCCGACTGCTTGCGTTGGGGCTGGACAGGCGTCGCCTCCGGGCAGTTGGTCTATTCGCGGTGGAAGACAAGCGTGATCGGCTTGTGCTCCGGCCTTAGGACGCTGACCATCATGGTGCCATCCGCGGCAAGGGTGTAGCTTTCCAGAGTAGTCGCGCCGGATTGCGTGGTCGTCACCTTCAGGACGTCGTGATCCCACCTGGTCTTGCTCTTGAGGTCTTTGCCGGTGTGAATCGTGGCATTGTTCTCGG
>CAVWKL010000024.1:0-6488 GCA_963755075.1 uncultured Alphaproteobacteria bacterium | reverse complement strand
GTTATGTTCGTCTACTGGTTCGGTTGCGTATTGCTCGTCGTCGCGCATGTGCTGATCCACGAGATCGGCCACCACTTCGGACTCTCCGACGCGGACATGGCGGCGATCGAGGCCGGCATGCGGTGAATTCGGGGTGCGGCGCAGGGCGCCCTTCACAAGGGCGTCATGCTGGCTATAGATATAGGCGTCGCGGGAATCGGTTCGGCGACTCAGTGTGCGGGGGAACGGAGCGTCTTCTTGACGATTCATGTTCAGGCGGAGTCGCCGGAGACGTGTCCGGCCCTGGTGCTCAACGCGGACTTCCGTCCCCTGAGCTACTATCCTCTCTCGATCTGGTGCTGGCAGGACGCGATCAAGGCGGTGTTTCTCGACCGCGTCAACATCGTCTCGGAATATGAAACGCGGGTGCGCAGCCCGTCGTTCGAAATGCGCCTGCCCTCGGTCGTCTCGCTCAAGAGCTACGTCAAGCCGTCGCGCTTTCCCGCCTTCACGCGATTTAACGTGTTCCTGCGCGACCGCTTCACCTGCCAATATTGCGGCGAGCGCGAGGATCTCACCTTCGATCACGTGGTCCCGCGCGCCAAGGGCGGAGTGACGAGTTGGCTGAACGTCGTGGCGGCCTGTTCGGTCTGCAACCTCAAGAAGGCCGACTTGCTGCCCTCGGTGGCGCGGATGTGGCCGGCGCGCGAGCCTTATCAGCCCACGGTGCATGACCTGCATCAGAGCGGCCGCCTGTTCCCGCCCAACTACCTCCATAGCTCCTGGATGGACTATCTCTACTGGGACTGCGAATTGGAGCCTTGAGCGGCGCGCGGACGTCCGCGTTTCGCCGCCGCCGAAATCGCGGCGCCGCGGTTGCGGCTGCGCGATTTTGGCGAGGATGGCGCCGCTGCGGCCGCCCACGTCGACCGCCCGGTCAACGATCAATTCATTATATATCGTCTTGAATCTGTCATATTGATTATCTCCGCACGCGCTTTAGCGAAACTTTACCCCGCCGGTGTTGATTGCGCGCGCCAGTCCCTCAGTCGGCGAGACCCCAATGAACGCCACGGCGCCCAACGAACGCACCCGGTCCGCGCCTCTCCTCGAATCGAAGGACATCGTCGAACTTCGCTGGCGGTGGCGCGCCGCGCGTTTGGTCGGCCGCCCGCTGCCTCCTTATGAAGAACTGCTGCTCGGGAATCTTGGCCGGATCGACGACAACATCATTCTTCTCACCGGCGATTCCCGGGACTGGGCCATTCACCGCGTCGGTCGCGACGTCCGCCGTTGGATCGAAGGCGCCGAGACGGACGTTCGGCTTTCCCAGCTCGCGCCCGATTTCGGCTGGGCGCTGTCGAACGCCGCCCAATGCGCGGTCAAGAACAGCGCGCCCCATCTCACCGAGGCCTATTTCGCGCGGCACGGCCAGGTGCAATGTTACGACATTCTCGCGCTTCCCCTGGCGAACCGCTGGGGGCCGCCGTTCGTCGCGGTCTATATCGGCGAGCGCGGCCAGCGATACAGCCTGGTCGACTCGATCTTTCATTCCAGCCACGAAGGCATGATCGCCCTCGCCGTCATCCGCGACGAGGAGCGGAGGCCGATCGATTTCCAGATCATCGACCTCAACGCCGGCGCGGCGAAATTGCTCGGCCGGAGCGCCGAGAGCTTGCGATGGCGCCGCCTCGGCGAGGGCGAGCACGCGTTCAGCTCGCAGCGCGTCGTGGGGCGTCTCCATCGGCTGCTCGAGGGAAGCTCGCGCCAGGAGCGCTTCGAGCTGACGACGCAATCGCCGGACGGCGCCGTCCATATCGGCGTCAGCCTGACGCTGATGGGAGATCTCGTCTGCGCCTCCTTGACCGACGTCACCGAGCTGAAATTGCGCGAGGAATCCTACCGACTGCTGTTCGACGCCAACCCCATGCCGATGTGGATCGTCGACGTCGAGACCTCGCGCATCCTGGCGGTGAACGACGCGGCGGTCGAGCATTACGGCTATTCGCGCGAGCGCTTCCTCGCCATGACGGCCGACGAAATGTGTTGCGCCGAGGAGCGCAAACGCCCGTGCCGCCCGCTTTCCGGCGCCGAGCGCGCCGACGGATGTTGCAGACACGTCCGCGCCGACGGCGGCGTGATCGAGGTTCTCACCTTCGGCCGGAAGATCGCCTACCATGGCCGCGCCGGCCAATTGGTGGCGATCGCCGATATCACCGAGCGAAAACGGGCCGAAGCCGAGGTCGCCTATCTCGCCCATCACGACGCGCTCACCGGCTTGCGCAATCGCGCTTATTTTCGCGAACAGCTCGTCGCCTCGCTCGATCTCTGCCGACAGAAGAAGGAAATGCTCGCCGTCTGCTGCCTCGACCTCGACCTGTTCAAGGACGTCAACGACACTTTCGGCCATCCGGCCGGCGATCGCGTGCTGCGGATGGTGGCGCAGCGGTTGCAGGGCGCATTGGGCGAGGGCGACCTGGCGGCGCGACTGGGCGGCGACGAATTCGCCATCATCCTCAATCATGTCGCGGCGCCGTCTGAGGTCGGCGACATCGGCTCTCGCCTGATCGAACGGCTTTCGGAAACCTACGCCTTCGACGGGCTCCAGGTCACCATCGGGGCGAGCATGGGCGTCGCCTTCTTTCCCGACGACGGACAAACCGCCGACGACCTCCTCAGGAACGCCGACATGGCGCTTTATCAAGCCAAGTCCGAAGGCGGGAGCCAGCACCACTTTTTCCAGAAGGCGATGCATCTTAAGGCCCTCGACCGGCGCGCGTTGGAGGCCGACCTCAAGAACGCTCTGTCGGGGGGCCAGCTCGAGGTCCACTATCAACCGGTCGTCGACATTTCCGGCGATCGCGTCAGCGGCTTCGAGGCGCTCTTGCGCTGGCGTCATCCCACCCGGGGCATGATCGGGCCGAGCGACTTCATTCCGATCGCCGAAGCGACCGGCCTGATCATTCCGATCGGCGAATGGGTGCTGAGGACCGCCTGCGCCGAAGCCGCGACGTGGCCGAGCGCGATGACGGTCGCGGTCAATCTGTCGGCGGCCCAGTTCCGCACGACAAATCTCGTCAACGCGGTGATCGGCGCGCTCGCCCACTCCGGCCTCGCCGCCGAGCGGCTCGAACTCGAGATCACCGAAACCGTGCTGCTCGCCGAGACCGAGGCGACGCTCGAGACGCTGCACAAGCTGCGCGACTTCGGCGTCCGCATCGCCTTGGACGATTTCGGCACGGGATATTCCAGCCTGAGCTATCTCCGAGGCTTTCCCTTCGACAAGCTCAAGATCGACCGCTCCTTCGTCAAGGACATCTCCGAGCGCGATGATTGCCTCGCCATCATCGCGGCGATTTCCGGCCTCGCCCGGAGCCTGGGGATCGCCACCACCGCCGAGGGCGTCGAGACGCAACGGCAACTCGATTTTCTTCGGCTGCAGGGCTGCACGCAGGCCCAGGGCTTTCTCTTCAGCCCGGCGAGGCCCCGCGTCGAACTCGCCGACCTCGTGGGCAAGATCAACCGACGCGCGGCCAAGGCCGCGTGACCGCGGCGCTTGGGCCGCCGATCACTCGGCGCCCGCGTCGGTCGTCAACTGAACGAGCGGCGTCGGCGCGAAGACGGAAACGAACGCGCCGAGCGTGGCGACGACGTGGACGACGCCCGCCGCCGGCGCCCGGACCGCGCATTGCTCCAACTCGGCGTTGCCCTCATCGAGGAAGGCCGCCGCCGCGTCGCGCCGCGCCTCGGCCTCGGCGATGTCCTCGGCGCGCGAGCCGGCTCTCAGCAGCGCCAGCTTCTTGCGCGCGTCGAGGAGCTGCGCGCCGGCGATGCGGTCGTCGCGCTCGACGATGAGCAATTGGGCGCGGGTGATCGCCACGTCGATCGGCATCGCGCTCGCCCGATCGAGCGCGGCGCGGGCCTCCTCGGCGCGCGCCTCGGCGACGCCGACCGCCGCCTCGCCAATCGCGATCTCCTCCGGACGCGGCCCGTTGCGAACCCTAGCGAAGGCGGCTTCGGCCGCCGCCAGCGAAGCGGCGCGATAGGCGATCTCCTTCTCCAGCGGACGGCAATCCAATCGCACGAGGACCTCGCCCGCCTCGACGTGCGCCCCCTCGCGCACCGCAATCGACTGGACGATGCCGCTCCGGGCGACGCCGAGCGGCAAGAGACGCGACTTGGCCGGAGAGGAAGCCGGCGGGGACGGCGCGGACTGCGGCAACGCCGGCGCCACGGACAGCGCCAGGAGGAGCGCGGCGAACGCCAAGCGGCTATGCATCGTCGTCGAGCCTCATCGCCTCGATCCCAACGGCTGGAAACGCGCCCGATCCTGCGAGCGGCGCAAAACCTACAGCATCCCCGCGCGACCGTCGAACCCTGGGGGAAGCATGGTCGCCAAATCCCGCGATCGTTTGTCGAGGCGCCCTGTGGAGGCGACCGCGTCCGCAAATCGTCCCGGACATTCGCCGCGGCGCGGCCGTTGCGGTTCGAACGCTCGCCCTCCCCTTGACGGCCGCGCATGCGCGCATTAGGTATCTGTTCATGATTTGTTCCGGACATTCTCCATGCCCGCTCGCCCGTCTAAGCTCCATGACGATTCCCAGCGCGTCGTCGTCGCGCGCCAGCTCGGCGCAGCCTTCGCTGACCGCTTAGTCGACGCCGACCGCCGGCGCGGCCGCGGCGCGGCCTCGAACGTCGCGGGGCGGTTCGAGTTTCTGCGCCGCGAGGACTTCGACGACGGCTGGGCGCCGGACGAGGCGCCGGCGCCCTTCGAAACCGAGGTCACGCTGGAGCGACCGCGAACCATCATCACCCGCAACGAATCGCCCGACATTTCCTTCGACCGCTCGATCAATCCCTATCGCGGCTGCGAGCACGGCTGCATCTATTGTTTCGCCCGGCCGAGCCACGCCTATCTCGGCCTTTCCGCCGGCCTCGATTTCGAGACGAAGCTGTTCGTCAAGGACGGGGCGGCGGCGCTGCTCGAGCGCGAGCTCGCGGCGCCGAAGTACCGCCCGAGGGTCATCGCGCTCGGCGCCAACACCGACGCCTATCAGCCGATCGAGCGGCGCTATCGCGTCACCCGCGCCGTTCTCGAGGTCCTGGCGCGCGCCCGCCATCCCGTCGGCATCGTCACCAAATCCAATCTCGTGCTGCGCGACCTCGATCTCCTCGCGCCGATGGCCGCGCGATGGCCTCGTCAAGGTGTTCATTTCGGTGACGACGCTCGATCGCGACGTCGCGCGGCGGATGGAGCCGCGCGCGCCGACGCCGGGCCGCCGCATCGAGGCGATCGAGCGGCTCGCGGAAGCCGGCGTCCCGGTCGGCGTAATGGCGGCGCCGATCATCCCGGCGGTCAACGACGGCGAGATCGAGGCGATCCTGACGCGCGCCCACCAGGCGGGAGCGCGCGAGGCCGGCTACGTCACGCTGCGCCTGCCGCTGGAGCTGCGCGAGATTTTCCGCGAATGGCTCGCCGTCAACTTCCCCGACAAGCTCACGCGCACGCTCTCGCTCACCCAGTCCATGCACGGCGGCAAGGACTACGATTCGCAATGGGGACGACGCATGGCGGGCTCCGGCCCCTACGCCTGGATGATCGGGCGCCGCTTCGAGATCGCGGCGAGGAAGCTCGGTTATCGCGAGAGGCCGCTCGAACTCAGAGGCGACCTCTTCCGTGCGCCGGTTCCCGCCGGCGCCGCCGAGCCGAGGCAGCTCTCGCTGTTCTGAGGGGGTGCGCCGCTTCCCCCTTGCGGGGGAAGGACGACCCGCCTCAGCTCGCCGCGCGCCAGAGCGCCGACTGCTTGCCCTCGCGTTTGCGCAATTGCGCCTCGCGCTCGCCAATGTAATCGCGCGTGCGCGGCACGACGTCCTGCCGCTTGGCGAGCTGGATCTGAAACACCATGTGGCCGTAGACCCGGAAGGCGACTTCCGAACCGGCGAGATAGAATTCCCACATGCGGCAGAAACGCTCGTCGTAAAGGGCCTTCGCCTCCTCGCGGTGGGCGAGGAAACGCTCGCGCCACGCCCTCAGCGTATCGGCGTAATGCAGCCGCAATATTTCCACGTCGGTGACGTAGAGGCCGCTTCGCTCGATCGACGCCATCACTTCCGACAGGCTCGGGATGTAGCCGCCGGGGAAGATATATTTCTTGATCCAGGGATTGGTGGCGCCCGGCCCGTCGCTGCGCCCGATCGCGTGCAGCAGCATGACGCCGTCGTCCTTCAACAGGCGGCGGGCCTTGTCGAAATATTCGTCGAAGTGGGCGACGCCGACATGTTCGAACATGCCGACGGAGACGATGCGGTCGAATTGCTCCTCGACGTCGCGATAGTCCTGCAAGCGGAAGGCGACCCGGTCGCCCAGGCCGGATTCCGCCGCCCGCTGCGAGGCGACCTCGAATTGCTCTTGCGACAAGGTGACGCCGGTGGCGCGCGCGCCGGCGACTTGGGCGAGATAGAGCGGCGTGCCGCCGAAGCCGCAGCCGATGTCGAGCACAATACCACTG
>CAVWKL010000023.1:0-5776 GCA_963755075.1 uncultured Alphaproteobacteria bacterium | reverse complement strand
GCTGCAGAAGGCGGCGATGGGCTAGCGACCTCTCGGCGAACGCCGGCGCTATCGGTCATTGCTTCGCTCCGCCCGCAATGACGGCGCATCGCTTGGCTTCTATGCCGACCCCCCGCCCTCCGCCCAATAGCGCAAAATATGATGCGCGATCGCCATCGGGTTGGGCGCGCCACAGGCCCTCGGGGTGGCGCTTCTCGAACATCGCGATGACCTCGGCGCGGTCGAACCAGCGCGCGTCCTCGAGCTCGTGGGCGTCGATCGTAATGGCGCGCGAGGTCGCGTGCGCGAGGCAGCCGATCATCAGCGAGGAGGGGAACGGCCAGGGTTGCGAGGCGACGTAGACGACCTCGCCGCATTCGACGCCCGCCTCCTCGTGGATTTCGCGCCTCACCGCCTCCTCGATCGTCTCGCCGGGCTCGACGAAGCCGGCGAGGCACGAAACCATCCCCTTGGGCCAGCGCGGCTGGCGCCCGAGCAGACAGCGCTCGCCGTCGACCGCGAGCATGATGACGACCGGATCGGTGCGGGGAAAATGGAGCGCCTTGCAGGCGTCGCACTCGCGCCGCCAGCCCGCCGCGGCGACCCGCGTCGGGGCGCCGCAATGGGCGCAACGGCCGTGGCGGGCGTGCCAGGCGAGGATCGCCTTGGCCTGGCCGAGGATGGCCAATGCGGGGGGAGAAACCAGGCCCTGCACGGCGATCGTGCGCAGATCGACGAGTTCGAGGTCGTCCCGGCCGGGCACGGCCAGCATGCGCCGGTCGAGGAAGCCGTCGCTCGCGTCGCCGAGTTGGGCGACCGCGCCGTCGTCGAGCGCGGCGGCGAAGACCGGCGCGCCGCCGGGCTCGAGGCCAAGCAATACCTCGAAGCGCGCGCCGCCGAGGCCGGCGAGCACTGAGAGCGGGAAAAGCGGGTCGCGCGGGGCGGCGCCCAGCGGCAATATCGGCATGTCGCGGGCGATCAGCGCCACGCGCGCGTCGGGGCGGGCGCGCAGCGCCGCAACCGCGCCGGCGTCCTCGCGCCGGTCGGAGGCGCGATCGAGCGGGGCGCCGACGAAGCCGAAGGAAAACGCGCTCGCAGCCGTCTTGAAAAAGGCGTCATTCATCGGTTTCTCCTCGAGCCGCCAACGCCGCGGCGGGCGCTGGCCAAGCGGCGCAAAGCCGGCTTAAATCGCCGCCGAATCAGCCGAACGGCAGTCTTAAGGGAAAGAGGCCTCATGGGCATCGTCATATCAAGACGCGCGGCGCTGAAGGGAACGGCGGCGACCCTGGCCGTCTCTTTCGGCGCCGGATGGCCGCTGGCGCGCGCCGCCGACGAAGTCGAGACTTACGGCCTCTCCGCTTTCGGCGATTTGGCCTTGCCGGCGAACTTCAAATATCTCCCCTACGTCAATCCGGACGCGCCCAAGGGCGGCCTGCTCTCGGTGCTGGTGTCGACCGAGGTCGGCAACCAGGATTTCGAGACGTTCGACACGCTCAACATCTTCTCCCGCAAGGGCGACGGCGCGGCGGGCATGACGGCGACCTACGATTCGCTGATGGGCGGCAACGCCGACGAACCCGACTCGATCTATGGATTGGTGGCGCGGTCGGTGCGATACGAGAAGGACAAGCTGACCTATCGTTTCCTGTTGCGGCCGGAGGCGCGCTTCTCCGACGGTTCGCCGCTGCGCGCCGCCGACGTTGCATTTTCCCTGACGACGCTGAAAGAAAAGGCGCATCCGTTTTTCTCCCGATTGCTGATCGAGGTCGAAAGCGTCGAAGCCGAGGCCGACGACGTCGTCAAGGTCGGCTTCGTCAAGGGGCGGACGCGCGATGCGCATCTCATCGTCTCGGGAATGCCGATTTTCTCCGCCGCCTGGTGGAAAGGGCGCGACTTCGACGCCGCCACGTTGGAGCCGCCGCTCGGCTCCGGCGCCTACAAGGTCAAGGCCTTCGAGCAGGGCCGCTTCATCGAATTCGAGCGCGACGGCGGCTATTGGGCCAAGGATTTGCCGCTGAACGTCGGTTTGAACAATTTTCAGCGGCTGCGGTTCGAGTATTTTCGCGAACGTCAAGTCGCGTTCGAGGCCTTCAAGGCCGGGTTGGTGAACTTCAACGAGGAGCACACCTCGCGGTTTTGGGCGAACGATTACGAATTCGCGGCGGTCAAGGACGGCCGGGTCAAGAAGGAGACGCTGCACAACGGCGCGCCGACCGGTTCGCAGGGTTGGTACTTCAACACGCGTCGGGAGCAGTTCAAGGATCCGCGCATTCGAGAAGCCATCGGCATGGCTTTCGATTTCGAATGGACCAACAAGAACGTGATGTTCTCGTCCTACAAGCGGGTCGTCTCCTACTTCCAGAACACTCCCCTGGAGGCGATCGGCAAGCCGGGACCGGAGGAACTGGCCCTGCTCGAACCGCTGCGCGGAAGAATCCCCGACTCGGCGTTCGACGAACCCTATACGCCCCCGGTTTCCGACGGCTCCGGCAGCGACCGGGCGTTGCTGAAGCGCGCCAACGACATGCTGCTCGCCGCCGGTTGCCGACGCGACGGCGGCGTGCTGAAATTGCCGAGCGGCGCGCCGCTCGCCATCGAGTTCCTGGATTCCTCGGCGGCGCTTCAACCCCACACCGCGCCGTTTGAGCAGAATCTGCGGAAGCTCGGCATCGAGGCGGTGTCGCGGATCGTCGATTCCTCGCAATACAAGAGCCGCACCGAGAATTTCGACTTCGACGTCGTTTCGTATCGGCTTTCCGGGACCCTGACGCCGGGATCGGAATTGCGCGAGCTGTTTTCCTCCTCGTCGGCGACGGTTGTCGGCTCGCGCAACCAGGCGGGCATCGCCGACCCGGCGGTCGACGCGCTTGTCGAAGCCGTCGCCTCGGCGCAGACGCGCGCCGATCTCAACGCCGCCGGCCGCGCGCTCGACCGGGTGCTGAGGGCGGGCCACTATTGGGTTCCGATGTGGTATCTCGATTCCTTCTGGGCCGCCTATTGGAACGCCTTTTCCCGTCCCGACCGACAGCCTCGATTCGATTCCGGCGCGCCGGGAACCTGGTGGTGGGACGAAGAGAAGGCGAAGAAAATTGGCTTGTGAGCCGATGGCGAGCGGCGAATGGCGAGCGGCGCATGGGGAGCGGCCGCCCCGCCATTCGCCATTCGCCGTTGGCCATTCGCGTCCCCCCGCCATTCGCCATCCGGCGGCTTGATCCATGCTCGCCTATATCGCCCGCCGTCTTCTGCTGATGATCCCGACGATCTTCGGCATCATGCTGGTCTCCTTCGCCGTCGTGCAATTCGTTCCCGGCGGGCCGGTCGAACGCGCCATCGCCCAGTTGCAAGGCACGGACCAGAGTTCGACGGCGAACTTCGGCGGCGGCGGCGGCCAGATCGGCGCCGGCGCAATCGCGCACGCGGGCGGCGACATGATCTCGCGCTATAGGGGCGCGGAAGGCCTCGATCCGAAATTCATCAAGGAGCTGGAGAAGCAATACGGCTTCGACAAGCCGGCGCCTGAGCGCTTCTGGATGCTGGTGCGCGACTACGCGACGTTCAACCTCGGCAAGAGCTATTACCGCGACGCGCCGGTCGTCGACCTGATCAAGGAGAAGCTGCCGGTCTCGATGTCGCTCGGATTGTGGATGACCTTCATTTCCTACGCGATTTCGATTCCGCTCGGCGTCAGGAAGGCGGTCAAGGACGGCGCGCGCTTCGACACGTGGACTTCGGCGCTGGTCATTTTCGGCTACGCGATCCCGAGCTTCCTCTTCGCCATCCTGCTGGTCGTGCTGTTCTGCGGCGGCTCGTTCTGGCAAATCTTCCCCTTACGCGGCCTCTCCTCGGACAACTTCGCCGACCTCTCCTGGCCGCATAAGATCCTCGACTATCTCTGGCACATCACGCTGCCAGTGGGCGCCCTGGTGCTCGGGTCGTTCGCCACCTCGACGCTGCTGACCAAGAACTCGTTTCTCGACGAGATCAAGAAATCCTACGTGCAGACGGCGCGGATGAAGGGCCTGAGCGAGCGGCGGGTGCTCTACGGCCACGTCTTCCGCAACGCCATGCTGATCGTCATCGCCGGCTTTCCCGGCGCCTTCATCGGCGCCTTCTTCACCGGCTCGCTGCTGATCGAGCAGGTGTTCTCGCTCGACGGCCTCGGCTATCTCTCCTACAATTCGCTCATCCAGCGCGACTATCCCGTCGTGCTCGGCACCCTCTACGTCTACGCGCTGCTCGGCCTGGTGGTGAACCTCATTTCCGACCTCACCTACACCTGGATCGATCCGCGCATCGATTTCGAAACGCGCGAGGTCTGACGCGTGCTCGCTCCCAGCCCTGAAATCGCGCGTCGGCCCTGGCTGCGCTTGAGCCCGATGAACCGCCGGCGGCTCGACAATTTCCGCCGCAACCGGCGCGGGCACTGGTCGTTCTGGATTTTTCTGGCGCTGTTTGCGGTCTCGCTCGGGGCGGAATTGGTCGCCAACGATCGGCCGCTGATCGCCTCCTACAAGGGCGAAATCCTGTTTCCGGCGTTTGTCGATTACCCCGAGGACAAGTTCGGCGGCTTCGAGGCGTACACCGACTACCGCGATCCCACCGTCGCCGACGAGATCTCGGCGCACGGCTGGATGATCTGGCCGCCGATCCGCTTCGCCAACAACACCGTCAAGTTCGACCCCCCGACGTCCTTCCCCTCGCCGCCGACCTGGGCGCTGAGCGAGGCGCAATGCCGCGCCGCCATCGTCGCCCGCGCGCGCGTCGCCAAGGCCAAGATTCCCCCCGACGGCGGCTCATGCCGCGATCTCGAACCGATGTGGCTCGGCACCGACGCCGACGGCCACGACGTCGTCGCGCGGCTCATCTACGGCTTCCGCATTTCCGTGCTGTTCGGCTTCATTCTCGCCGGCGTGTCCTCGGTGATCGGCGTCTTCGCCGGGGCGGTGCAGGGCTATTTCGGCGGCTGGCTCGATCTGATGCTGCAGCGCTTCATCGAGATCTGGTCGTCGCTGCCCCATCTCTACATCCTGATCATCCTCTCGGCGATCCTGGCGCCGAGCTTCGTCGTGCTCTTGACGATCCTGTTGCTGTTCTCCTGGGTCAGCCTCGTCCATCTCGTGCGCGCCGAATTCCTGCGGGCGCGCAACTTCGAATACGTCAACGCGGCGCGCGCCCTCGGGCTCTCCAACGCCAAGATCATCGTCAAGCACGTGCTGCCCAATGCGATGGTGGCGACGCTGACCTTCCTGCCGTTCATCGTCAATTCCTCGATCAGCACCCTGACCTCGCTCGATTTCCTCGGCCTCGGCATGCCGCCGGGCTCGCCCTCGCTCGGCGAATTGCTGCTCGAGGGCAAGTCCAACCTCTCCGCGCCGTGGCTCGGGCTATCCGCCGTCGCCATCGTCGCGCTGATGCTGTCGCTGTTGATCTTCATCGGCGAAGCAGTGCGCGACGCCTTCGATCCGCGAAAGACGTTCTCATGAGCGCGGAACCCGCCCTGCTCGAAGTGCGCGACCTCTCGGTCGCCTTCGCCCAAGGCGGCGCCGGGAGACGGTGGTCGATCGGGTCTCGTTTTCGTTGCAACGCGGCGGGGCGCTGGCGCTGGTCGGCGAATCGGGCTCGGGCAAGTCGGTCACCGCGCAATCAATCGTGCGGCTGCTGCCTTACCCCGCCGCGAGCCATCCCACCGGCGAGATCTTTTTCAAAGGCCGCGACGTGCTGAAAATGAGCGAGGCGGACCTGCGCGAACTGCGCGGCGCCGGCGTGACCATGGTGTTTCAGGAGCCGATGACCTCGC
>CAVWKL010000022.1:0-8706 GCA_963755075.1 uncultured Alphaproteobacteria bacterium | reverse complement strand
TTCGCCGCAAGCCCGAACCGACGCGGTTTGACGACCGCGCCGCCATCATGCCTTGCTCGCGTTAAGAAGCCTTGAAACGCGAACGTCGACGACGGGTCACGCCGTGACCGCGACGGGCAGGGCCTCCATCGTCACCGTCTCCGGCGCCGTGGCGACCGTGACCCGCATGCCGCAATCGCGCGCCACGAGCCCGGCGAAGAACGGCTGGATCGTATGCGCGTCGACCGCGCCGCTCTCCGGTCGGCCGACGATGAGGTCGGCCACGCCGTGCGCGAGTCGCGCGTTCGGCCCTTTCGCCTCGATGTGAAGGGCGAACGTCTCGTCTTGGCCGGCGAAATCGATCGTGACGACGCCGCCGCGCGGAATGGCCGATAGGGCGATAAGGTTGAGGTTGAGCAACAGCTTGACCTTGTTCTTGGCGACGAATTGGCGCGCCGGGTTCCAGACGAGCGTGGTGCGGTCGTTGGCGATCAGCGCGCGCGTCACCAATTCGGCGTCGCCGGTGTCGACGGAGGCGCCGATCGAGCCGGCGGCGCCGAAAGCCAGCCGGCAGAATTGCAGCCGCGCCGACGCCGCATTGGCGCTCTTCTTGATCAGCTCGATCGCCACCTCACGCATTTCCGGGTCTTTTTCGTCTTCGAGAACCTCAAGGCCGTTGACGATCGCTCCGACCGGGCTGATCACGTCGTGGCAAACGCGCGAACAAAGCAGAGCGGCGAGGTCCATCGGGTCGAGGGCGACAATTGTCATGGGTCTTTTCCTGTGGTCTTAGCCGCCGTCGGTGCGGCGAATCACGCGAGCGGGCGGGCGCGATCGTATCGGATTCGCCGGCGCCCCGCGACAGCGCAATGATGACGACGAGGCGAAGGACGCAATGGCGATGAGTTCAGACGAGACGGCGCGGCCATTCGATTTGGGGCGCGAACCGCGGGACGCCATCGCCCGCTTTCTGGCGCAGATCGCGCTGGCCGCCGGGCCGGCGGTGATGGAGGAATACCGAAGCGGCGCCGCGCCGCGCGCCAAGCGGGACGGCAGCCCGGTGACGGCGGCCGACGAACGCGCCGAGGCGATCATCCGCGAACGGCTCACCCGATTGGCGCTCCCGATTCCGGTTGTCGCCGAAGAGGCTACGGCGGCGGGTCGGCCGATCGAGATCGGCGAGCGCTTCGTCTTGGTCGATCCTCTCGACGGAACTCGGGAATTCGTCGCGCGCAACGGCGAGTTCACGATCAATGTCGCGCTCGTCGCCGATCGCGTTCCCATCGCTGGGGCGGTCTACGCTCCCGCGCTCGAACGCCTGTGGTTCGGCGGGGAAACCGCCCACGCCTGTTCGGCGCCGATCGGCGCCGACCTGCCTGACGCCGCGGCGTGGCGGCGCTTGCGCGTGCGCGCGGCGCCCGAATCGCTCGTCGCCTTGGCGAGCCGCTCGCACGGCGATGCGGCGACCGAGGCCTTTCTCGCGCGCTTGCCCATCGGCGAGCGCCGCTCGGCCGGCTCCTCGCTGAAATTCTGCGTCATCGCCGAAGGCGGGGGCGACGTCTACCCGCGCTTCGCTCCGACGATGGAATGGGACACCGCGGCAGGCGACGCGGTGCTTCGCGCCGCCGGCGGCCTGGTGCTGGGGGCGGCGGGCGGGCCGCTCGTTTACGGCAAGGTCGGGGCGGAGTTGCGCAACGGCGGCTTTGTCGCCTGGGGCGACCCGCGTCTGGCGAAACGGTTTGCGGATCGTTAATTAAGCCTCAATAGGCTCCGGCGATAGTCGCCAAGCAGGCCGCCAGACCGGGCAATTCGCCATGAGGGCGACATTTTCGGCCCGACGGGCTTATGATGTGCGGCCGAACGGTCGACGGGCAGAGGGAGAACCGCGATGTCGAGTTTGACGCGCCGGGAATTGCTGGGCGCCGCCGTCGCGGCGAGCGTCCTTGCGCCGTTCCGCTCCGCTCTGGCCGACGCGCCCGCTCCTTTCTCCATCGATGAAATCGTCGAGAGCGGCCATCATTTCTTTGGCGCGGTCTCTCGCGGGCTCGCCGAGGTGGTGCAGGAGGCCGGTCGGCGGTGGGGTCTGCCCAACGGCTACATCCTCGGCCAGGAAGCCTCGGCGGCTTTCGTCGGCGGCTTGCGTTACGGCGAAGGCAAGATGTACACGCGCAACGCGGGCGACGAGAAAATCTTTTGGCAGGGTCCGTCGGTCGGCTTCGACGCCGGCGCCGACGGCGACCGAACGATGATGCTGGTCTACAACCTGCCCGCGGTCAACGCGATATTCCGCCGCTTCGGCGGCATCGACGGCTCGGCCTATTTCGTCGGCGGCTTCGGCTTCACCGCGCTCGGCGCCGACAACGTGATCGTCGTGCCGATCCGCTCGGGAATCGGCGCCCGCTTGGGGGTCAACCTCAGCTATCTGAAATTCACCCCGCGCGCCACCTGGAACCCGTTCTAGCGGAAACGCCGGGCACGGCGGGGGGCAGGCCGCGCAATTGGCCGATTTTGTCCGCGCGCCGCACTTTGCTAGAGAGGCGGCGGCGTGCGATGATGCCCGGCAGACTCGGCTGCGGACGGCGGCGAAATTGATCGAGCAGGCGATATTCTTTTGCATAGGCTTCTTGGTCGCGGTGCTGCTCGCGGTGGCGGCGGCGCCGGCGGTCTCGCGCCGCGCCCGGCGGCTCGCCGAGGCGCGGGCGCGCCTGCAGGCCCCCTTGACCGAAGCGCAGGCGATCGCCGAGCGCGACGCCTTGCGCGCGCAGCACGCGGTCGATCAGGTCCGCCTGGAACAACGTCTGAGCGCGGTCGAAGAGGCGGCGGCGCGGCGGCAAATCGAAATCGGCCGGCAGGCGACGCGCGTTGTCGCGCTGGAGGACATCGCCGCCGAGCGCGCGGCGGAAATCGCCGCGCAGCGCCGGGAGCTCGCCGCGGCGGAGCGCGAGGCGCGCGAGCTGCGCGCCGAATTCGGCGCCGCCCAGCTCGCGCTTCGCGATCTGACGTTTCAGCGCGACGCGGCGGATCGGGGGTTCGCCGCGGCGCACGCGCGCCAGCTCGACCTCAGAAACCTCGCCGACCAGAATCGCACGACGATCGCCGCATTGCGGACGCGGGTCGCAAGCCTTGAAATCCGGGTGGCGGACGCCGAGCGCGAGGCTGCGGAGGCGGCGCGGGAGGCCGAGGAGGAGCGGACGCGCCTTGCGGCCGAACTCGGCGAGCGCGCCGCGGCGGCCAATCGCCTCGGCCCCGAGCTCGCGACGGCGACGGCCGAGCGCGCAAGGCTCGCCGCCGATCTTGCGGCGGCGCGCGGTCGGCTCGCCGAAGCCGAGACGCTGCTTTCGCGCAGCGAGACGGCGCGCGAAGCGGCGTTGCTCGAAAATGGGCGCCAGCTCGCGCGCCTCGCCGAGCGCGACGCCGCGCTTCGCGATCTCGAAGCGGCCAAGCGCGATCTTGCCGATCAGTTGAGCCGGCTTTCCGCCGCGCGCGCGATCGCCGAAGGGGCCTTGGGCGCGGAGCGCGCCGAGCGGGCCGAGCTGCAACGCGAAATCGGCCCGTTGCGGGCGCGCCCGGCCGAGACCTCGCCGGGCGCCCGCACGACCGGCGATCAAGCGCTTCGAAAGGCCATCGCGCGGCTGGCGCGCGATATGGCGCGTCTCAACGGCAAGACGCCGGCGCCCGAGACGGAACCCTCCATCCTCGTCAATTTCGACCGGCGCGACGCGCACGCCCATCCCCCGGGTTCGAGCGAAGCGATTCACGCCGCGCCGGCGGTCAAGATCCGCCAGCGCCAGCCGATGGCCCCCGAACGCTAGGCCAGGCTTTTCACGTCGCCGCGAATCTGCGTAGGTGAGACCGTCGCGGCGCGCCGAGAGCGCCGCTCAGCCGCACGGGGGAAGCCATGGCGGAGCCGCTGGAAGACGCCGTCGAATCGGAAGACAAGAAGGTCGCTCTGATCATCGCCATCCTGGCGCTGTTCCTCGCGCTGGCGGAAGCGGGCGCCAAGAACGCGGAGCACCGCTCGACCGAACAGAACATCGAATCGTCCGATCTCTACAATTTCTATCAAGCCAAGAAGGTTCGTTCGACGATCGCCGAGACCGCGGCTCAGGCCTTCGAGGTCGAGCGCGCCGCCTCGAGCGACCCGAAGGCGCAAGCGGCGTTCGACAAGCAGATCGCCGACTGGAAGGCGACGGTGGCGAAGTTCGAAAAGGATCCCAAGAAGCCCGAAGACAGCATGGACGCGATCCAGGAACGCGCCGCCGCGGCCGCCGAGGGACGCGAACGTTCCAACCGCAAACTCGAGCATTTCGAATACGCCAGCGGGGCGCTGCAGATCGCCATCGTCCTCGCCTCGGCGGCGATCATCACCGGCATGTCCATTCTGGCTTGGTTCGCCGTCGGCCTTGGCGTGATCGGCGCCGTTTTGATGGGCTTTGGTTATTTCGCCCCGATGGCGTTGAGCTTCCTCGGTTGAGCGCGGCGCCTCATATTGTCGCGCCGCCGCGCGCGGACCGTAATTTCGCCTAACCGGGGATGCGTCATGTCGCCCTCGTCACCCCAGAGTTGGGATCGTCCGAGGTGTCGCCATGCGCTGGATCATCCGTCCGCCGTTCATCCTCATCGCCACAGTGTTTGTTTCGACCGGCGCCTCGGCCGGCGAAATTGAGGCCGCCTCCAAGATCGACGCCGTGACCGTCTATCCCGACGCCGCGATCGTCACGCGGGTCGCCGAAGTTGAACTGTCCCAAGGCGACAACGCCGTCGTTTTCAAGGATTTGCCGCTCGCGCTCGAGCCCGCCTCGCTGCGGGTGGAAGGCGCGGGCGGCGCACCGCTGACGATCGGCGCAGTCGAAACGCGCCTCGCCCCGGCCGACGCCAAGGCGCCCGACGACGCGCTCACCGCCAAGATCGCGGCGTTGCGCAACACGCGCGAGGAACTGCAAACGACCATCGACGCGCTGCAGGCCAAGCGGGCGATGATCATGCGCTTTTCGCAAAGCGGGCCGGAAAAGCTTGCGCCCGACGCCAAGCCGCTCGATGTCGGCGCTTGGCCCGCCGCCTGGGACGCCGTCGAAGCGGCGATCGCCAAGGTCGGCGCGGATCTGCGGCCGGCGCTGGACAAGGCGCACGCGCTCGACGAGGACATCAAGGCGCTGGAATCCCAGCGCCAGAAGGCGCCCTCGCAAGCGGCCAAGCGAACGGCGAGCGTGGCGCTCACGGCCGCTCAAGACCTGCACGCGTCGCTTGTCCTGTCCTATCGCGTCGCCGGCGTCGGCTGGATTCCCGTTTATGACGCGGCGCTGAAAACTTCGGGCGACGCCAATAGCCTGACGCTGACGCGCCGCGCCGCCATTGCGCAGCGGACCGGCGAGGACTGGACCGATGTCGCCCTCACGGTCTCGACCGCGCGCGTCGCGCGCGCCGTCGACGTTGTCGACGTGCAGAGCGAGAAGATTGATTTCTGGCAGCCGGAGCCTCCGCCCCCCGCCGCGACCATGGCGCCGATGGCGAAGGGGAGCGCCGTCCCGCTCGGCGCGGTGATGGGCCTCGACGCGACGTCGCCGGCCGCCCCCGCGCCGGCGCCGACGGCGGTCGCTGCGCAGGAGGCGACGGCGCAGTTGCAGGCCAACGCCTATTCGGCGGAATTCAGGGCGCCGGGACGCGTTACGCTGGCGAGCGACGGCGCGCGGAAGTCGTTCGTGCTCGGCCGGCTCGTGGCGCAGCCGACGATCGCGGTGAAGACCGCGCCCGCCGTGGATCCGACCGCCTACATCGAGGCGCATTTCGTCGACGCGGAGGACGCGCCGATCCTCGCCGGCGAGGTGGCGCTGCTGCGCGACGGCGCGTACGTCGGTCAGGGCCGCATCGGCTTCGTCGCGCCGGGCGACGGCGTCGATCTCGGCTTCGGCGGCGACGACAAGGTCAAGATTCAGCGCGCGCCGGTCAACCGCAAGGAGAACGATCCGACCTGGTACAACCAGACGAAGATCGAGACGCGCGAATTCGCCACCAGCGTCAAGAACCTTCACGCGTTCCCGATCAAGGTTGAGGTCATCGATCAGATGCCGGTGTCGGAGAACGTCGCGATCGCCGTCGATCTGTCGCCGTCAACCACGCCGCCAACGGAGAAGCAGGTTGGCGATCAGCGCGGGGTGATGAGTTGGACGCTCGATCTCAAACCGGGCGAATCGAAGGACATCCGTTTCGCCTATCGGCTGAAATGGCCCGCCGACCGGGACATCATGATCGACGGCGCGCCGCTGTCGACGGGCCGACGTTAAGCGGCCCTCGGGTCCGCCGGCTAGGCGGAGTCGTCGAGCAGCCGCCGTTCGTAGGCGAAAGCGCGCCGACGGCGTAGCGCGGCGGGGGTCAATTGGGTCTCCCCCGTCCGGGTTGTTGGCGCGCTCGCCCCGAACGGACGGCTCGGAGTTGCCGCCGCGCTGGGGTCCAGGACAGGCTGGCGTCGGGGGCGCGGGCGGGCCGAATCGCCGATCATCGCCGCGACGACCAGACCCGCCGCCGCCGGGTTCAGCGCCTCCTTCAGACGCACAAGCGCGCCGACGCGGCGATAGTCGCCGCCGTCCTGCAGGTCGCGCGAAGTCAAGATGCGGACCGTGACGTCGGCGGGCGCGCCGAGCGCGGCGAGCGCAACCGCAAGCGGCTCGCCAAAGGCGTCGCCCGCAATTTTCTTGGCGATCTCGAGCGAGCACCCCAGGACTCCGGCGAGAGCGCTGGTGAAGCGTTCCGGGTCGGCGGCGAGCGCGAACCGCTCAAGCTGCGCGACCGCCTCTGCCGTTTCGCGCCGCTGGACGGGGGCTCGCGGCCCGCCAAGCGTGGCGCGCTGGGCCGCGGCCATGATCTCGGCGCGTCGGCTCGAATCGGCCTCGAGGAACAGCGCCGCCTGCTCGAGACGCGCCGGGCCGCGCTCAAGCAGCGCCTGCGCCAGTCGTCCGTCCATCGCCTCCTCGATCCTTTGCCTGGCGCGGCGCGCGAGAGCGGCGTAACGCGGCGGGTCGATCGCGGCGCGGCGGTTTCGCGCCAGCGTCAGCAGAACCTCGATCTCGTCGTGATCGGCGAGCGCGTCGACGAGCTCGGCGTCGAGATCGTCGCGCAGCGCCACCGCGACGGCGCGCGCGCTGTCGCCGGCGGCGGCGGCAAGCAGTCGCTCGTGCGGCAACCCGACCCCGCATTGCAGGACATGGAGCGCGGCTTCGCCGCCAAGGGATTCGATCGCCGTCAGGACGTCGGCGGCGTCGGCGCAGCGCGCGAGGGCGTGCGCGATCGCGTTGCGCGTCGTCTCGTCCGCCTCCTTGACGCCCGCCGACAGCGCGGCCGAGAACTCGGCGGCGCGCGCATGCGCCGGCGCCCGGCCGGTCAGGAGGTAATCGGTCGCCACGCGCAGCCACAGCCGCCGGTCGGCGGGGCGCGGGCTGTGCGCCAGCGCCGCGAGGAATGGCAGATCGGCCGGAGTGAGATCCGCAGCCAAGGAACGCGCTCCCTATTGCAAGAAGGACACAGGGTCAGATTACGGCGTTCTCATTGACCAAGTATTAACCTTCGCTCAGCGTAATGCGTCCTACGGCGCGACGCGCGACCTAGCGCACAGCGCCGCCGGGATTTGGCCATGGGCGAGCTTATCCTCTTTCGGCCCGCGGGGGGCTCGGAACGCAAGAACCACGCGCCGCGCGAAGCGGCCGCGCGAATTCTCTTCTTCACCGGCGTGCGTTATCAGCGCGCGAGCGAAGCCTCGGCGCCGTCGCTCGGGGGCGATTCCAGCGCGCCGCCGACGGGGGGAATAGGGGGCGCCGGCGGCGGCCGACGCAAGCGGCGAGGATAGCGCCGACGAAATCTCCCGGAAATCTTCCTCTTGCCATTTCCGACTCCGTCCTGTAGCAGCGGCGGCGGGACACCTCTCCCCAACGAGAGGCGCCCATCTGAGAGGATGGCAAATCATGACGGACATGCCCGCCGCGCGGCCCCGTAACGCGCGTTTTTCCTCCGGCCCCTGCGCCAAACGGCCCGGCTGGACCCCTGAAGCTCTCAAGGACGCGGCGCTCGGCCGCTCGCATCGCGCCAAGCTCGGCAAGGCCAAGCTGAAGCAGGCGATCGACCTGACGCGCGAGATCCTCGGCGTTCCCGCCGACTATCGCATCGGCGTCACCCCCGGCTCCGACACCGGCGCGGTGGAGATGGCGCTGTGGTCGCTCATCGGCGCGCGGCCGGTCGACGTTCTCGCGTGGGAAAGTTTCGGCGAAGGCTGGGTCACCGACATCCTGGCTGAAGAATCCAGCATGGAGCGGGAAGAAGCTCGATGTAAAGAAGGCAGACGTTTTGTTCGGTGACAGAATAATTCTCGGACTGTACCCCCCAGCGCAATTCTGGCTTTGATTAACGTTTCGGATGATATAGTGAGAGATAAAGCCATATCGTCCGTGTCAAATTCGTTGAAATCACTAAAGCATCCCCTGAACGGGCAGTTCCTGAAAGAGCGAAAATTGCCAGAAAAGACCATCAAGAAGGTGATACGGAATATAGAGCGGGAAGTACGGGGCGAGCTGACAAAGACCTATGAGAAAGAGCGGCGACCTGCACCGGAAACACCAAAAGAACCTGAAATAGAGCATATTGTTGAGGCACAGAACGGGTTCACGACCGCGGCAAGGATGAGTGACGGTCTTGGCAACACATTCATCCGGGGAAATCCGCTCAAAATCACACAGCGATGCG
>CAVWKL010000021.1:0-10756 GCA_963755075.1 uncultured Alphaproteobacteria bacterium | reverse complement strand
GACGCCCGTGCGCGCCTCGCTCGAAAAAGTGGATTCGAAAATCCAGGAGCTGGAAAAATCCCGCGCCGGCGCCTATGCCGCGCTCCACGAACAGGTGCGCGGCTTGCTCGACAGCCAGCAGCAGCTACGCTCGGAAACCGGAAAGCTGGTGACTGCGCTGCGCACGCCCAGCGCGCGCGGACGCTGGGGTGAAATCCAGTTGCAGCGCGTGGTGGAGATGGCCGGCATGCTGGACCACTGCGACTTCACCACACAGACTACCATCGGCTCCGACGAAGGCCGCCTGCGCCCCGACCTGCTGGTCCGCCTGCCGGCCGGAAAAACCATCGTGGTGGACGCCAAAACGCCGCTCGACGGCTACCTGCAAGCCATCGAAGCCGCCGACGAACCGGCGCGCAAGGCCCGCCTTGCCGACCACGCCCGCCAGGTGCGCGCTCACCTGTCTGCGCTGGGCCGCAAATCCTATTGGGAGCAATTCGACCACGCGCCCGAATTCGCCGTCCTGTTCTTGCCCGGCGAATGTTTCTTCAGCGCCGCGCTGGAGAGCGACCCTTCGCTGATCGAAGCCGGCGTGGAGCAGAATATCATTCTGGCCACGCCCACCACGCTGATCGCCCTGCTGCGGGCGGTGGCCTACGGATGGCGGCAGGAGAACCTGGCGCAGAACGCCGCCGAGATCAGCGCCCTCGCCGAGATAGCGAAGGCGCGGGCGCGCGGCGCGGGACTCGACGAGGGTGCGAAACAACTGGGAGACCGGGATGTCGTGGGCGCGCCCCAGCGGCGCGACGGCGAAGACGAACGCCGTCATGAGGCCGTAAAGCGCCCCGAGCGCCAGTTCGCCGGGGTAGATCGCCGGCGCCAGCGGCAACGGCAGGACGGCGCTGAATAGCGCCGCGACGGCGAAGGGCGTCGCCGCCCCGATCGCCGCCCCAGCGCCGACGCCGATCAGCGCCGCGGCGAGGAATTCGATCAGGGCCAGCGCGACGACCGCGCCGCCGCTCGCCCCCAGCGCCTTGAGGATCGCCAGCGTCGCGCGCTTGCGCTCGACAAAGCTTTGCGCCGCGTTGGCGACGCCGACGCCGCCGACGACGAGCGAGATCAAGCCGACGAGAGCGAGATATTCGCCGAAGCGGTCGAGGTCGCGAGAGAAATCCGGCGAGACCGCCGATCGCGTTCGCGCCTCCCAACCGGCGCGCGGGAACGCCGCCTTCGCCTGATCGACGAACGCCGCGACCGCCGCCTCGCTCGGCGGCGCGCCGCCGGCGCCAAGAAGCACGCGCGTCGTCCAGCGGACGAGCGAGCCCGGTTGGATGAGGTCGGCAGCCCCGAGCGCCTCTTGCGAGATGAGCACGCGCGGGCCGAGGCCGATCCCCGTCGCCAGCCGGTCGGGCTCCGAGACGAGCTTGGCGCGAGCCTCGAGGCGCGCCGCGCCAAGAGCGAAGGAATCGCCGACCTTGAGGCCAAGCCGGTCGAGCAGCGCCTCCTCGACCGCCGCCCCATATAGGTCGCCATGGCGCGCCAGCGCCGCCTCCGTCGCCATTGCCGGTTCGAAAACCGCCCGACCGAGGCGCGGCCAGGCGGCGTCGACCGCCTTGACCTCGACGAGCGTTGCGTCGCCCGCGCCATTGCGCGCCATCGCGCGCACCGCCGCGATCGTCGAGAGTTCGCCGCGACGCGCGAGGAAGGCGCGCTCCTCGGGGGCGAGTTCGCGCTGCATCAGCGAAAACGAGGCGTCGCCGCCGAGAATCGTCCGGCCGTCGCGCGCCATTCCGTCTTCAAGCGCGCGCGCCAGCGAATTGACCGAAACGATCGCCGCCACGCCGAGCGCGATGCAGACGAGCACAAGGCGCAAGCCGGCGAGCCCGCCGCGCAAATCGCGCCACGCCAGGCGCGCGATGACGAGGCGCGCCGACCATCTTGGCGGCGGAGACGGCGGCTCGCTCATACGAGCGCCGGGG
Organism: uncultured Alphaproteobacteria bacterium; assembly: GCA_963755075.1. Classification (GTDB taxonomy): domain Bacteria; phylum Pseudomonadota; class Alphaproteobacteria; order Rhizobiales; family Beijerinckiaceae; genus Roseiarcus. The sequence goes on along the minus strand of CAVWKL010000021.1, from coordinate 8,798 downwards.
ACTCGAGCGCGCCCGACCGCATGCGCAGCGTCCGGTCGCAGCGCGCGGCCAGCGCCGGGTCATGGGTGACGAGCGCCAGGGTGGCGCCCCGCCGCGACGGCCCGTCAAACAGGAGATCGATGATCGCGCGGCCGGTCGATTCGTCGAGGTTGCCGGTCGGCTCGTCGGCGATCAGCAGCGAGGGACGCGGCGCTAAAGCGCGCGCCAGCGCGACGCGCTGCTGCTCGCCGCCGGAGAGCTGGGCGGGATAATGGCCGGCGCGGTCGGCGAGCCCGACCCGCGCCAGTTCCGCGCTTGCGCGCGCGAAGGCGTCGGGGGCGCCGGCGAGCTCCAGCGGCGTGGCGACGTTCTCCAGCGCGGTCATGGTCGGAATCAGGTGAAAGGATTGGAAGACGATGCCGATCCGCGCGCCGCGAAAGCGCGCCAGCGCGTCCTCGCCCATCGCGTGGATGGCGACGCCGTCGATGACGATCGAGCCGCTGTCGGGCTTCTCGAGGCCCGCCATGGTCATCAGCAGCGTCGACTTGCCGGAGCCGGAAGCGCCGATCAGGCCGACCGCCTCGCCCTTGTCGATTGTCAGATTGACCCCGCGCAATATATGCACCCTGGCCGCGCCTTCGCCGAGGCTCAGGTCGACGTCGCGCAATTCGATCGCAGGAGCCGCCATCGTGATGAGAACCCTTCGCCAGGAGAGCGCCTCATATGGGCATTTGCGCCTTGGCGTCCAGTTTTTCGCCCTGGCGCTGTCGGCGGCGATCGGCCTTGCCGCCGCGCCGGCCGAAGCGCGCCCCCTCAGCGTCGTGGCGTTGGGCGACAGCCTGACCGCCGGCCTTGGGCTGCCGGCCGGCGAGGCGTTTCCCGCGGCTCTTCAGCGCGCCCTCAAGGCGCGCGGCTGGGACGTCGAGGTCGCCAACGCCGGCGTCTCGGGCGAAACCGCCGAGGATGGGCTCGCGCGTTACGATTGGAGCGTGCCGACGGGCGCCGACGCGCTGATCGTCGAACTCGGCGCCAACGATATGCTGCGCGGCATGGACCCCAGCGGCGCCGAGGCGGCGTTGGCCGAAATCCTGGAAAAGGCGCGCGCGGCCCATCTCGCGGTGCTGCTGACCGGCATGCGCGCCGCGCCCAACCTCGGCCCCGACTATCAGCGGCGGTTCGACGCGATCTATCCCGATCTCGCCAAGCGCTCCGGCGTCGCGCTCTATCCGTTCTTTCTCGAGGGCGTGGCGGGCGACCCCAAGCTCAATCAAAGCGACGGATTGCACCCGACGCGCGAAGGCGTGGAGAGGATCGTCGCGGCGATCCTGCCGGCGGTCGAAGGCGTGCTGGCCGCGGTCAAGCCATAGGGCGCGCGCGCAAAAAAAAGCGCGGGGCGCGCCGATTTTCCGTGTGCGCGGCTCGCGCGCGGCGCCCTTGCGCGCCGGCGCGGGTTTGCCTTAGCAACGCCGAACGGGCGGCCGCGAGATCGTCGGGCCCGCGCCGAGGGAAGGGTCGTCGTCCATGTCCGCCGCGCGTCACATCCTGACGTTGTCTTGCGCCAACCGGCCAGGGATCGTCGCCAAGGTCTCGGCGGCCCTGTTCGCCGGCGGTTTCAACATCCTCGAAGCCCAGCAGTTCGACGACACCGAGACCGGCGTCTTCTTCATGCGCGTGGCGTTCAACGGCGCCGAGGCGGCGGCCGACGTCGCCGCGTTGCGCGCCGCCTTCGCCGAACTCGCCGCGGCGCTGAAGATGACGTGGTCGATGCGCGCCGAGACCGACAAGAAGCGCGTGGCCCTCATGGTGTCGCGCTTCGACCATTGCCTGGTCGATCTCCTCTACCGCTGGCGGCGCGGCGAATTGCCGATGGAGGTCGTCGCGATCATCGCCAATTATCCGCGTGAGACCTACGATCGCATCGACTTCGACGAGATCCCCTTTCACTATCTGCCGGTCGACAAGCAGACCAAGATGGAGCAGGAGGCGCAGATCTGGGAGGTGGTGCGGGCCGCCAAGGCCGACCTCGTCGTGCTCGCCCGCTACATGCAGATTCTCTCCGACGGCCTCGCCGCCAAGCTGCAGGGGCGCGCGCATCAACATCCACCACTCGTTCCTGCCCGGCTTCAAGGGCGCCAAGCCCTATCACCAGGCGCATGAGCGCGGCGTGAAGCTGATCGGCGCCACCGCGCACTACGTCACCGCCGATCTCGACGAAGGCCCGATCATCGAGCAGGACGTCGAGCGCATCAGCCATCGCGACACGCCCGAGATCTGGTGCGCAAGGGCCGCGACATCGAGCGGCGCGTGCTCGCGCGCGCGCTCGCCTATCACCTCGAGGATCGCGTGCTGATCAACCGCGGCAAGACCGTGGTGTCTTCGGGCTAAAGCCTGCCGTTCCCAATTTTGAGCAGACCTTCGCCGCCGCGCGCCAATCGAACTCTACCGTCTCATCGGCTTTGGAGACGTACCGCGCGAGGACGTCCGTCGTCATTTCCTCTACGCGCTCAACAAGGGTCTTCACGGAATCGGTGAGGTCGGTATTCTGTTGGAGCAGCGCGTTGACCCGCTCGGTGAGCGCGGTGTCTGCTTCACCATCTGTACAAGCAGGGCGGCCTGCTTCTCCATCTGTACCTGGCGCACCTCGCTGACCTTGTGGATTCTTCGCGGTGCTGCGCATCGCGGGACTGTGCGCCTTGTCGCGGTCGGCCTGCTGCGTTGCGCCAGCAGGATCAGCGGCGCCGCATAGGCGGCCTGCAGGGAGAACGCGAGATCGAGGAGACGAACGATAGACGTTGAAGGCCGTCGATCCGGCGCGACGTTGATGCTGATCCACATGGCGACGATGACGGTCTGGGCGATCAGAAACAGGGGCGTGCCGAAGAAACGCGCGAACGCTTCCGCCTTCAAGGCGAACGAGTCCGCGCCGGGAGCAGAGTCCAGGTGCGCGTGCGGCAGGTGAACCTATACGCATGGCCCTGTGAGCTCGTCTCGGGCGCCGCCTGCATTCGCTCTCGCCTTTGTCGCTCCTGCGTGTCCTGGGACGTCCTGACGCCCTGAGCAGGCCGACAATTTCACGGACTGTGCGTCCAGTCAAAGCGTTCGTTCTGTCCATCCTTGCGCGGGGCGCGCTCGTCCGGGGCGGCCCCTGCGTTCATGATCTGTAATCGCGTCGCCCCGCTTTGCCTGCGCTGAATCCATAACACGCGAAAAATCGACGACGGCGGCGACGCTACAACAAGCGCCACAGCCGCGCCGCCCAGCCGAACAGAACGTTCTTGGCCTGGACGGCGGGCGGAACGTCGAGGATGGCGGGCGCGCCGGCGCCGGCTTGACAATCGCCGGAGAGGCGCGAGACGGCGATTTCGCCGTCGGTGAAATAAGGATCGCCGCCGCCGTTGCGGGCGAACAGCGTCGGCCCGACGCCGCTCACCAGATAAGAAGCCGCGACGACGCCGGCGCCGCGAGATCGAGGGAGAGCAGATCGCGCTCGGCGTCGATGTCCGGCGCCGATGTGATGCGTCACCTGGCCGGTGTAATGGCTGACGCCGACGCTGCGGTCGAAAGTCGCCGCGCCGAGCCAGACGGGCAGGCCGTCGTCGCCGGCATCGAGAACTTTCCAGAAGCGCACGTGATGGCGCGTGCTCGCGGATACGCCGGAGGGTTTCTGAAAGCCAAGTCCTGCCGGCGCCCGTCATAGAAGAGGTCGCTGACCGGCGCCGTCGCATAGGCGCGACGCACGAGCACGCTGCCGGCGATTTTTGCGCTCGAACGCAGGTCACCGGATCGGCGGGACGCCAGCCGGCCGCGCGCATCGCGCAGAGAATATCCTCGCGCCGCCCCTCCAGGCCGACGTTGAGCGCGTCGCCGGGAATGCCGAGCGAGGTCAGCGTGATCATCGCCTTGTCGGCGAGCCCCGCTGATGCTCGTAATGCCGCCACATCGCCGGCGCGAGCCCATAGGCGACCGCGACATAACAGACGGCGACGACGGCGATCGCTTCGATAGCGCGGCGCGCCGCGGCCAGGGTGGCGCGGCTTGGCGACATGGGCGGCGATTTTGTCGGCGCCTTCGCCAAAAAAGCAACCGCCTCGATCAAGGCCTCCGGCGGCAGGCGACGTAACAAATCAGGGACGCCAGGCGAATTGCGGACGAGCATTCCCTAATCGGGTTCGCCGATAATTTTCGTCTGGGAGATGTGCCGATGAAACAAGATGCTTTTCCCGTCACGCACACCGAAGCGGAGTGGCGCGAACTGCTGACGCCGGAGCAATACGCGATCATGCGCGAGCACGGCACCGAGCGCGCCGGCAGTTGTGCGCTCAACTATGAGAAGCGCCCGGGCGTCTTCGCCTGCGCCGGCTGCGGCCAGCCGCTGTTCGAATCGACGACCAAGTTCGACAGCGGCACCGGCTGGCCGAGCTTCAACGATCCCCTGCCGGGTCGGTGGCGACGACCGTCGACCGCAGTTGGGGCATGACGCGCACCGAAGTTCATTGCGCGCGCTGCGGCTCGCACCTCGGCCACGTCTTCCCGACGGGCCGCCGCCGACCCATCAGCGCTATTGCATCAACGGCGTGGCGACGAATTTCACGCCCGCTTGACGGCCGGACCCATCGCGCCGACAAAGCCTGGGCCATGAACGCGCCGAGCTCGCCCGACGCCTTTGGCGCCTCGCGGCGTCCCGAGGGCCACCCGCCAATCCGCAGCGGGCGCGTCGGCGCGCTTCTGGTCAACCTCGGCACGCCCGAGGGGACCGACTATTGGTCGATGCGCCGCTACCTCAAGGAATTCCTCTCCGACCGGCGCGTCGACCAATAGTCGGTCCCCTCGGGCGTGCCGAGGTTGACCAGAAGCGCGCCGACGCGCCCGCTGCGGATTGGCGGGTGGCCCTCGGGACGCCGCGAGGCGCCAAAGGCGTCGGGCGAGCTCGGCGCGTTCATGGCCCAGGCTTTGTCGGCGCGATGGGTCCGGCCGTCAAGCGGGCGTGAAATTCGTCGCCACGCCGTTGATGCAATAGCGCTGATGGGTCGGCGGCGGCCCGTCGGGGAAGACGTGGCCGAGGTGCGAGCCGCAGCGCGCGCAATGAACTTCGGTGCGCGTCATGCCCCAACTGCGGTCGACGGTCGTCGCCACCGACCCGGGCAGGGGATCGTTGAAGCTCGGCCAGCCGGTGCCGCTGTCGAACTTGGTCGCCGATTGGAACAGCGGCTGGCCGCAGCCGGCGCAGGCGAAGACGCCCGGGCGCTTCTCATAGTTGAGCGCACAACTTCCGGCGCGCTCGGTGCCGTGCTCGCGCATGATCGCGTACTGCTCCGGCGTCAGCAGTTCGCGCCACTCCGCTTCGGTGTGCGTGACGGGAAAAGCATCTTGTTTCATCGGCACGTCTCCCAGACGAAAATTATCAGGCGATCCCAATTTAGGGAATGCTCGTCCGCAATTCGCCTGGCGTCCCCGATTTGTTACGTCGCCTGCCGCCGGAGGCCTTGATCGAGGCGGTTGCTTTTTTCGCGAAGGCGCCGACAAAATCGCCGCCCATGTCGCCAAGCCGCGCCACCCCGGCCGCGGCGCGCCGCGCTATCCAAGCGATCGCCGTCGTCGCCGTCTGTTACGTCACGGTCGCCTATGGGCTCGCGCCGGCGATGTGGCGCCATTACGAGCATCAGCGGGCGCTCGCCGACAAGGCGATGATCACGCTGACCTCGCTCGGCATTCCCGGCGACGCGCTCAACGTCGGCCTGGAGGGGCGGCGCGAGGATATTCTCTGCGCGATGCGCGCGGCCGGCTGGCGTCCCGCCGATCCGGTGACCTGGCGTTCGAGCGCAAAAATCGCCGGCAGCGTGCTCATGCGTCGCGCCTATGCGACGGCGCCGGTCAGCGACCTCTTCTATGACGGTCGCCGGCAGGACTTGGCGTTTCAGAAACCCTCCGGCGTATCGGCGAGCACGCGCCATCACGTGCGCTTTTGGCAAGTTCTCGATGCCGGCAACGACGGCCTGCCTGTCTGGCTCGGCGCGGCGACCTTCGACCGCAGCGTCGGCGTCAGCCATTACACCGGCCAGGTGACGCATCACATCGGCGCGGATATCGACGCCGAGCGCGATTTGCTCTCCCTCGACCTCGCCGGCGCCGGCGTCGTCGCGGCTTCTTATCTGGTGAGCGGCGTCGGGCCGACGCTGTTCGCCCGCAACGGCGGCGGCGATCCCTATTTCACCGACGGCGAAATCGCCGTCTCGCGCCTCTCCGGCAATTGTCAAGCCGGCGCCGGCGCGCCCGCCATCCTCGACGTCCCGCCCGCCGTCCAGGCCAAGAACGTTCTGTTCGGCTGGGCGGCGCGGCTGTGGCGCTTGTTGTAGCGCCGCCGCCGTCGTCGATTTTTCGCGTGTTATGGATTCAGCGCAGGCAAAGCGGGGGCGACGCGATTACAGATCATGACACGCAGGGGCCGCCCCGGACGAGCGCGCCCCGCGCAAGGGTCGACGGGACGAACGGCTTGACTGGACGCACAGTCGTGAAATTGTCGTGGCCTGCTCGGGGCGTCAGGACGTCCCAAGACACGCAGGAGCGACAAAGGCGATGAGCGAATTGCAGGCGGCGCCCGAGACGAGCTCACAGGGCCATGCGTATAGGTTTCACCTGCCGCACGCGCACCTGGACTCTGCTTTCGGCGGCGACTGGTTCGCCTTGAAGGCGGAAGCGTTCGCGCGTTTCTTCGGCACGCCCCTGTTTCTGATCGCCCAGACCGTCATCGTCGCCGTGTGGATCGGCATCAACGTCGCGGGATGGACGGCCTTCGACGTCTATCCGTTCATTCTCCTCAATCTCGCGTTCTCCCTGCAGGCCGCCTATGCGGCGCCGCTGATCCTGCTGGCGGCGACGCGGCAGGCCGACCGCGACAAGGCGCACAGTCTCGCCGATGCGCAGCACCGCGAAGAATTGCACAAGGTCAGCGAGGTGCGCCAGGTACAGATGGAGAAGCAGGCCGCCCTGCTTGTACAAATGGTGGAGCAGAACACCGCGCTCACCGAGCGGGTCAACGCGCTGCTCCAACAGAATACCGACCTCACCAATTCCGTGAAGACCCTTGTTGAGCGCGTAGAGGAAATGACGACGGACGTCCTCGCGCGGATCGTCTCCAAAGCCGATTGAGACGGTCGACTTCGATTGGCGCGCGGCGGCGAAGGTCTGCGCAAAATTGGGAACGGCAGGCTTTAGCCCGAAAACACCACGGTCTTGCCGCGGTTGAGCAGCACGCGATCCTCGAGGTGATAGGCGAGCGCGCGCGCGAGCACGCGCCGTTCGATGTCGCGGCCCTTGCGCACCAGGATCGTCGGGCGTGTCGCGATGGCTGATGCGCTCGACGTCCTGCTCGATGATCGGGCCTTCGTCGAGGTCGGAGGTGACGAAATGCGCGGTGGCGCCGATGAGCTTCACCCCGCGCGCGTGCGCCTGGTGATAGGGCTTGGCCCCCTTGAAGCCGGGCAGGAACGAGTGGTGGATGTTGATGCAGCGCCCCTGCAGCTTGGCGGCGAGGCCGTCGGAGAGAATCTGCATGTAGCGGGCGAGCACGACGACGTCGGCCTTGGAGGCCCGCACCACCTCCCAGATCTGCGCCTCCTGCTCCATCTTCGTCTGCTTGTCGACCGGCAGATAGTGGAAGGGGATTTCGTCGAAATCGATGCGATCGTAAGTCTCACGGGGATAATTGGCGATGATCGCGACGACCTCCATCGGCAATTCGCCGCGCCGCCAGCGGTAGAGGAGATCGACCAGGCAATGGTCGAAGCGCGACACCATGAGGGCCACGCGCTTCTTGTCGGTCTCGGCGCGCATCGACCACGTCATCTTCAGCGCCGCGGCGAGTTCGGCGAAGGCGGCGCGCAACGCGGCGACGTCGGCCGCCGCCTCGGCGCCGTTGAACGCCACGCGCATGAAGAAGACGCCGGTCTCGGTGTCGTCGAACTGCTGGGCTTCGAGGATGTTGAAACCGCCGGCGAACAGGGCCGCCGAGACCTTGGCGACGATCCCTGGCCGGTTGGCGCAAGACAACGTCAGGATGTGACGCGCGGCGGACATGGACGACGACCCTTCCCTCGGCGCGGGCCCGACGATCTCGCGGCCGCCCGTTCGGCGTTGCTAAGGCAAACCCGCGCCGGCGCGCAAGGGCGCCGCGCGCGGGCCGCGCACACGGAAAATCGGCGCGCCCCGCGCTTTTTTTTGCGCGCGCGCCCTATGGCTTGACCGCGGCCAGCACGCCTTCGACCGCCGGCAGGATCGCCGCGACGATCCTCTCCACGCCTTCGCGCGTCGGGTGCAATCCGTCGCTTTGATTGAGCTTGGGGTCGCCCGCCACGCCCTCGAGAAAGAACGGATAGAGCGCGACGCCGAAGCGCTTGGCGAGATCGGGATAGATCGCGTCGAACCGCCGCTGATAGTCGGGGCCGAGGTTGGGCGCGGCGCGCATGCCGGTCAGCACCACCGCGAGTGGGCCGCGCGCGCCTTTTCCAGGATTTCAGCCAACGCCGCCTCGGCGCCGCTGGGGTCCATGCCGCAGCATATCGTTGGCGCCGAGTTCGACGTCAGCGCGTCGGCGCCCTTCGGCACGCTCCATCGTAACGCGCGAGCCCATCCTCGGCGGCCCCGCCCGAGACGCCGCCGTTGGCGACCTCGACGTCCCAGCCGCGCCCCTTGAGGGCGCGCTGAAGGACCGCGGAAACGCCTCGCCGGCCGGCAGCCCAAGGCCGGCGGTCAGGCTGTCGGCCGACGCCACGACGCTGAGGGGGCGCGCTTCGGCCGGCGCGGGCGGCAAGGCCGATCGCCGA
>CAVWKL010000020.1:0-10308 GCA_963755075.1 uncultured Alphaproteobacteria bacterium | reverse complement strand
GCTTTTATGTACGTATACCTTCGGCGCGGTTAGTATCTAAATGGAACGTTTCGTTCTTTTATGTAGCCCCGTCGCGGCGAGCCGTCAAGGAGAAATGAAACAAACCGTTTCGTTCCTTTATGTCCCGGGAGAGGCTAGGATTTCGGCATGGCAAGAGGCGCAACATCCGTAAGGCCCCTGCCGAAACAGCCGGCGGCGCGCCGAGGACGGCCGCCGCGCGAACTCGCCGGCGAGGTCGACGACCGCATCCTGGACGCCGCGCGGCGCATTTTCTTTGAGCGCGGGTTCGCCGGCGCCAGCATCGACGAGATCGCCCGCCTCGCGGGGGCGGGAAAGCCGGCAATCTATGTGCGGTTTCCCTCCAAGGAAGCCCTCTTCACCGCGGTCGTGACGCGCAGCTCGCGTGCCGTTGTCGCGCAATTCGAGAGCGAGCCGGCGGCCGGAGCGACCATCGAGGAGCGTCTCGCGAGCATCGGTCGCAATATCCTCAAAGGCCTTCTGACCAGCGACGCCATCGACTTCATGCGTCTCTCGATCGCCGAGGCGCGCCGCTTTCCGGAGCTGGCCAATGCCGGGCGGATGGCGCGCGAGCGAGGCGGGCAAGCTCTCGCTCAGGCTTTGAGCGAGGCCATGCAAGACGGCGAAGCCGCGACGTCTCCGGTCTTCGCCCCCGACCGCCCGCCGGCGACGACGCAATTTTTTATCGATCTCGTCGTCTCGCGCTTGTTGTTGCGGGCGCTGACGGGCGAAGACCTTGTGCAGTTGCGCGCCGAGATCGACCAGCATGTGCCGGCCGCCATTGCCTTCTTCCTTGCCGCCTGTCGGCCGAGCGGCGTCGCCCCATCACCGTAAGCCGTTGAGATCGCTCGACGCAGGAGATCATCAACCTCATGAAAAAGCGAGCCTAACCCATGGATTGGCTTCACGACGCATCCTATTTTTTCGGCGGCGCTTTTCTCGCCAACGCCGTTCCGCATTTCGTCAGCGGCATGATGGGGCGGCCCTTCCAGAGCCCGTTCGCCAAACCGTCAGGCAAAGGTCTCTCCTCCTCGACCGTGAACGTCCTCTGGGGATTTGCCAACTTCGTCGTCGCCTACGTTCTCATCGCCCGTGTGGGAAACTTCGATCTCCGCGCTTCCGACAACGTCATCGCCTCGGGCGCGGGCGTTCTCATCATGTGTGTGACGTCCGCGCGCGCCTTCGGGCGGTTTCATGGCGGCAATTCGCCCGCTGGCTCGTGACGGCATGGCCAAGGGCGCGTTCGGCTCTCCAAGAGGTCTTTGACGGTCGCCTCTGGGCGGTCGGCTTGCTTGTCGCCAACGTCGGCGCAGGGATGCGGCGCTGCCCAGCACGGGCTGGCGCCGACCGCGCTCGCCCATCCCAGCGGGACCGCCGTCGTTCATCGTCATGGGGCCGCCGTTCGGCCCGCGGCTTCTCCTGCGGCCGTGGACCGCTTCTTGCGTTCGTCAGTCTTCTTCGGTCTTCACTTCGAGCTTGCTTGCGCCGTAATAGCCGTAGACATCGTGCAATAAGGCGAGGACGTCCGAAGCCAAGGCCGCGTCCGTGATCGTGTCGGCTTGATAGGTCTTCGAATAGTTCGGCGCCCGGCCTGGATCGGCGAAACCCGCATCAAGGAGATGCGCAATGCGCTCCGGCGTCAACACCGCCGCCAGGGCCGGCTAGCTATCCGTCGACTGCGCCTCGCAGTAGAAGCCGTCCGGTTCGGTTTGCGGCTCACATTGCACGTAGCCGAGACCCGTATCGAAGACGACGAAAACGCGGCGATGGATATTGATCCGAAGCCGCGCAATCTCGGCTGTGACCTGCGGCCCGTAAAGTTCAATCAGATCCGCGGTCGTGCTGTCCGGACCCAGTTTGCGTTTGGGCTCGTCGGTCTTCGGTCTATAGGCGCATGCGTAGACGGCGTGAGCGGCCATTGCGGGCGCATCGTTGATCATGCCGGCGAGGTTCTGCGAGGGTCCGTTTCGCGGCGGACACGGTTCACTTCGGATCGATTTCGTCTCGACTTCCAGATTTTCCGTGTCGGCGCCGTAACCTTGGGACAAGGCGGCTCGAATCTTGTCGGCGATATCCTTGGCGGGCGCGTCGGAAGGGAACGTCTGGACGTAGTTTCCGAAGCTTGGATCAAGGGTCCAGCCCAACGTCGCCAGTCGCCCGATGCGCTCCGGCGTGAGCACGCGCTCAAGGGAGAGCTGCATCAGGGCTCCGGCGGCCTCGCAGCGAAGGGCTCCGTCGTGCAGGCGACGGCACTGGATGTATTTGTTGCCATCCCAGGCGGTGGCGAGATTATCTTTGCCGGGACGATCGAGCGCTCTGATCGTATTGATCGCGATTTCGACTTTGTCTTTGCTGGTCTGCGCCCATGCGGCGTGAGCGACCATGGCAAAGACTATAGTGATCAGCGCCGCCAGCCGGAAGTTCTTGATCATCATGATCCGGACCTTCGTTCTGCGCGAGCCCGCGCAGGACCCGCGGATATGTTCCCTATATGTTCTACACACGCATTCCGAGCAGAGTCAAGGCGAATCCCGATTGGCGTTCTGCGAGGCTCGGCGCGGCGATTGACAGGCGCTGCGGCGGCGCCCCCCTTGTGGAAAGACCGCGACGCCTCATGAAATCCCCGATTTGGCAATGTCTTCGCATCGCCACGGCCCTCCGGGCGATCGATCCGGCGCGAGAGCGCCGCAGCGACAAATTCGTTCATTATTTCAATAGTTTACGTATTTTGACTTTCTGAAAAACGAAATCTATGCAAAGATTTCATGCGCCGCTATGGCTATAAGACCAAGCGTGCCGCCTACAAGAATATGGATTGTTGTCGGACTGTGCGGTCCGAGGGCAAGATTACGATTGAGCCGCATCAGCGTCTCGAGCCGGAACAATGGAAATGGCTCCCGCCGGAAAGCTGCGTCGTCATTCCCGCGACGACGGACGCGGCTGCGGCGGGCGCGGCGCTGAGACTGGCCTTGGACCGCTGCGGGTAGCTCGAACGCCTCGTCTCTAGGAAAGCCATGGCGCCTGGGTTGGCGTGGGCGCCAGCTTCCCCCGCTCTTCCCGCCTACCGCTCCCCTCCCTCGCCGATCGCATCGAGCCGCGCGACGGCTTCCCCCGACAGCTTCAGCTCCGCCGCCGCCAAGTTCTCGCGCAGATGGCCGACCGACGAGGTGCCGGGGATCAGCAGGATGTTGGGGGCGCGGCGGATGAGCCAGGCGAGCGCCACCTGCATCGGCGTCGCCCCGAGCGCGCTCGCGACATCCGACAGGGCCGAGGACTGCAGCGGCGTGAAGCCGCCGAGCGGGAAGAAGGGCACGTAAGCGACGCCGATGGCCGCGAGCGCGTCGATCAGCGCCTCGTCGGCGCGATGGACGAGGTTGTAGAGGTTCTGCACGCAGACGACCTCGGCGATGCCGCGCGCCTCGGCGAACTGAGCCGAGGTGACGTTGCTGAGGCCGAGATGGCGGATGAGGCCCTGTCGCTTGAGCTCGGCCAGCGCGGCGAACGGAGCTTCGATCGAGCCTTCGCTCGGCTCATGCACCCGCCCCATGATCCTGAGGTTGACGACGTCCAGCGCCTCGAGGCCGAGATTGCGCAGGTTGTCGTGGACGGCGCGCGCGAGGTCGGCGGGCGCCATCGCCGGGATCCACGAGGCGTCGTCGCCGCGCACCGCGCCGACCTTGGTGACGATCGTCAGCCCCTTGGGGTAGGGGTGAAGCGCCTCGCGGATCAGCCGGTTGGTGACGTGGGGGCCATAGAAGTCGCTGGTGTCGATGTGGTTCACTCCGTTCGCGACCGCCTCGCGCAGCACGGCGAGCGCCGCATCGCGATCGCGAGGCGGTCCGAAGACGCCGGGTCCGGCGAGCTGCATCGCGCCGTAGCCCATGCGGTTTACGGTGCGGTCGCCGAGCGGGAATGCGCCGGCGGCGGTGATGTCGATCATGGGAAAACCTCCGAAATGGCGAAAAACCTTCGAAATCGCGCCGGCCGACATATTGACGCTGCGCGTCCGCGCGACAACCCTTCCCAATCGGAACAAGCTGTGCGGGAATATGGACAATGGCGGTGGACCTGGACGATCTCGCCGCCTTCGTGACGGTGGCGCAGGCCGGCGGATTCCGCGATGGGGCGCGGGCGGCGGGCGTCTCGGCCTCGAGCCTCAGCGAGGCGGTGCGGCGCCTCGAGGCCAAGCTCGGCGTGCGGCTGCTCAATCGCACCACGCGCAGCATCGCCCCGACCGAGGCGGGCGCCCGTCTCATCGAGCGGTTGGCGCCGGCGCTCGACGAAGTCGAGGCGGCCGTCGACGTCGTCAACGCCTTTCGCGACCGGCCGGCCGGAACCCTCAAGCTCAACGTGCCGGCGACGGTGGCGCGTCTGGTGCTGCCCTCGATCGTGCCGCCGTTCCTGAAAGCCTATCCCGACATCCGGCTGGAGGTCATTGTCGAGGACGGCTTCGTCGACGTGCTCGCGGCGGGCTGCGACGCCGGCGTCCGCTATGACGAGCGGCTCGAACAGGACATGATCGCGGTTCCGATCGGCCCGCGCGCGCAACGCTTCGCCACCGCCGCGGCGCCCGACTATCTCGATCGGCGCGGCCGGCCGGAGCACCCGCGCGACCTGCTCGCCCACGCCTGCCTCAGCGGCCAGTTCGCCAGCGGCGCGACGCCGGCCTGGGAGTTCGAGCGCGACGGCGAATTGGTGCGGGTCGACCCCGTCGGCCCCTTGGTGGTGCGGCTCGGGGCGGCGGTGGACCTGGCGGTCGAGGCCGCCGTCGCCGGGCTCGGAATCATCCATCTCTTCGAGGATTGGCTGCGCCCGCATTTCGACAGCGGCGCCTTGGAGCCGGTGCTGACGCCCTGGCGGCAGAGTTTCTCGGGACCTTTCCTCTATTATCCCGGTCGTCGCCATCTGCCGGCGCCGCTGCGCGCCTTCGTCGACTTCGTCAAGAGCCGACCGTGGCGCGGCGCGGCGAGCGGCCCGGATGCGCGTTGACGGCGCACAAATCGTCCAACGCGGCAACACGATCGCCGCGCCCGCATCGAGGCGCGGTCGGGACGTTCGTTCGCCGCTCCGCCGGCAAGCCGCCGCCTCGCGCCCTAGAGCGCCGCTTGAGCGCCTGCGGCGCGCTCGCGCGCGCGGCGGGCCTCGTAGGCTCGCATCTGGGCGTAGGCGACGCGCAGCAGAGGGGCGGGGTCGCCGCCCGCGGCCCCGGCGCGGCGCAGGAGATCGCCCAGAATGTGGTCGGCCTCGGTCGGGGCGCCGCGCTCGACGTCGCGCAACATCGAGGCGGCGAGCGGCGAGCCGGGCGCGGCGAGCATGCCGCGGATCCGCGCGAGGAACTCCGGGCGGGGCGGGCGCCCTTGGCGCGCCGCGACGCCGGCGCACTCCTCGAGCAGCCTCGTCGCCAGATCGGCTGCGTCCGCGGTCACGATGTCGCCGATCGTGGCGCGCATCAGGCAGGTGATCCCGGCGGCCGCGGCGATGAACGCCCACTTTTCCCACATCTCCAGAACGACCGTCTCGCTGAGCCGCCCGTCGAACTTCGCGCCGGCGAAAGCGGCGGCGATCGCCTCGGCGCGGGCCGAGCGCGCCCCGTCGCGTTCGCCGAATTGCAGCGTGTGGATGTCGTTGAGGTGGATGACCCGACCCTGCGCGTCGAGCGTGGTCGAGATGGTGCACCATCCGCCGAGCGTGCGGTCGCGGCCGAAGCGCGCATCGAGCGCCTCGAGATGACGCATGCCGTTGAGCAGGGGCAGGATCGCCGTGTCTGGGCCAATCGCCGGCGCGAAGGCGTCCATCGCGCCTTCGAGATCATAGGCCTTGCAGCTCAGCACGACGGCGTCGAAGGGCGCATCCAGCGCCCCCGCCAGCACAAGCGGCGGGGCGGGCAGCGTCGCATCGCCGAAGCGACTGCGGATCGTCAGCCCGGCGCTGGCGAGTTCCGCCGCGCGCCGCGGGCGGACGAGGAACGTCACGTCGCGGCCGGCCTCCAGCAGCCGGCCGCCGAAGTAGCCGCCGATCGCGCCGGCGCCGACAACGAGAAAGCGCATGGTCGTCTCCTTCTTGGCAAGCGCCCTTTGAGCCTACGCTTGGGCCGGCGCGCCGAAGCTACATACCCGCGCCGTCGCCTTAGGCCTAGGCGTGAAGTTGTCGCTGGCCGACCGCCCGCGATCGCGCGCGCCGCCGAGGCCATTGCGCCCCGCCTCGGCTCGGCTATGGTCCGCCCCATTCCTCTCGACCGGAGCCTGCCCATGTCCGCCCTCTCCGCCTTTCCCATCACCCGGCGCTGGCCCGCCCAGCATCCCGAGCGCTTGCAGCTCTATTCGTTGCCGACCCCGAACGGCGTGAAGGTCTCGATCATGCTCGAGGAGATCGGGCTGCCCTACGAGCCGCACACCGTCGACATCGGCAAAAACGAAAGCTGGACGCCGGAGTTCCTGTCGTTGAACCCGAACGGCAAGATCCCGGCGATCATCGATCCCGACGGGCCGGGCGGCAAGCCGTTGGGCCTGTTCGAATCGGGCGCGATCTTGCTCTATCTCGCGGACAAGTCGGGCGCGCTCGCGCCCGCCGACGCCGGGGCGCGCTATGAGACGATCCAGTGGGTGTTCTTCCAGATGGCGTTCATCGGGCCGATGTTCGGCCAGCTCGGCTATTTCTTCAAATTCGCCGGCAAGGAGATCGAGGACAAGCGGCCCCTCGAAAGATATCAAAACGAATCCAAGCGCTTGCTCGGCGTCTTGGAAGCTCGTCTCGAGGGAAGGCGATGGATCATGGGCGACGAATACACGATCGCCGACATTTCCCTGCTCGGCTGGGTGCGCAATCTCATCGGTTTCTACGGCGCGCGTGAGCTCGTCGACTTCGACGCGCTGGAGCGGGTTCCCGCCTGGCTCGAGCGCGCGCTCGCCCGTCCGGCGGTGCAGCGCGGATTGGAAATCCCCAAGCGGCCATAGAGCCGCCGCGCCGGTCGCGACGCCGACGTTTTCCCCGGCGGGCGCGTGGGGCGCAAACCGCAGGCCCTAGGAGGCGCGCTGCGATCTTGCTATGGGGGTGCGCCTCGTCCGACGCGCGTCGCCGCCGGTCGACCCTTCCGGCGCGCGACGAGCGGACCCCTCGATGAACGCAACCGAGCTTCGCGCAACGATCTGTCTCGCCGCCGTGTTCGCGGCGCGGCTGCTCGGGCTGTTCATGATCTACCCGGTGTTCGCCGAACTTGCGCGCGCTCTTCCCGGCGCCAATCCCGAGATGATCGGTCTCGCGCTCGGCGCCTATGGATTGGCGCAGGGCCTGCTTCAGATTCCGCTCGGCCTGCTCTCCGATCGCATCGGGCGCAAGAGGGTGATCGCCGCCGGCCTGGCGCTGTTCGGCCTCGGCAGCGTCGTGGCGGCGCTCGCCACCTCGATCGAGGGCGTGCTCATCGGGCGCATCCTGCAGGGCGCCGGCGCGGTCGGTTCGTCGATCCTGGCGATGGTGGCCGATCTTACGCGCGACGAGGTGCGCACCCGCGCGATGGCGGTGGTGGGGATCACCATCGGGCTTTCCTTCGGCTTGGCGGTCCTGGTCGGTCCGCCGCTCGCCGCCGCGGTCGGCCTCTCCGGAATCTTTTGGGTCACCGCCGGCCTCGCCCTGCTAGGCGTCGCCGTCACGCTCGGCCTCGTCCCGACGCCGGCGCGATCAGAGGCGCGCGGAACCGCCGCGTCGACCTTTTTCCGGGTGTTGCGCGACGGCGAATTGCTGCGGCTCGACTTCGCGGTTTTCACGCTGCACGCCATCCTCACCGCCAGCTTCCTGGTCATCCCCGCCATCCTGGCGCGGACGCTCGACCTCGGCGGCGCCGGCCAGTGGAAATTCTATCTGCCCGTCATGGCCGCGGCGATGGCCTTGATGATCCCTGCGATCATCGTCGCCGAAACGCGCGGGCGCATGAAGGAAGTGTTCGTCGGCGCCATCATGGCGATTGCGGCGAGCCTCATCGGCCTGGCGAGCCTCGGGGCGAGCGTGGTCGCCACAGCTGTGGCGCTGACGGCGTTCTTCGCCGCCTTCAACGTCATGGAGGCGATGCTGCCGTCGCTGATCACCAAATTCGCGCCCGCCGACGCCAAGGGCGCGGCGACCGGCGTCTACTCGAGCTCGCAGTTCCTCGGGATTTTTGTCGGCGGCGCGGGCGGCGGTTGGACCATGGGGGCGGGCGGGCCGACCGGCGTCTTCGCCTTCGCCATCGCGCTCAGCCTGATTTGGCTGGCGCTCGCGCTGACGATGCGGCGCCCGGCGGCCCGGCAAGGCGGGGCGACCGCGGGCGATGTCGCCGAGGCCGCAGCGGATCTGCGCCACGCCGGCAAGCGGGTGTGAGGAAACGTCGGCCGACGGGGCCGCCGGCGCCGGCTCTCGTCGCGCCGCCCGCCGTCACTTGATCTGCAATGTCAGTTTGAATTTGCCGAACGGTCCCTCCGACATGGTGTTGGCGTGCAGCAGAATCACGTATTCGCCGGTCGCCGGCAGCGCAAAAGGCGTGTCGACATCGACCGCGCCGCCGCTTCCGCCGGGGAAGGCGATCGGGATTCCGGGGCCGGTTTTGATGTCGCCCCCGACGATATGGATCGTCAGCGTCTGTCCGGCGCGGGCGGCGAACTTGAAGGAATAGTCCGGGCGCTCGCCGGAAACCGATCCTTGCGCGACGATCGACGTCGCGCCGGGCGCCATCTTCAGCGCCACGGGACAGGCTTCGTCCCCGGGCGTGCAGGGCGGCGCCGCGCTGGCGGCGGAGAAGGCGGCGCTGGCGATGAGGCCGGCGGCGCGCGCGGCGCGGCGCGAGGCGCGACCGAGCGGCGTGGGACAGGATTTCATGGACGTCCTCCTCGATGACGCGGCGCGACAGCTTTCGCAGCGCATCCCCGTCGTCGAAGCTTCGCACGGGTTCATGACGCGCTCCAAGGCCCTCGTGGGGGCGCAAAGCCGCGCTATTGCCCAATATCGGCCGGGGGCACCGGCGCCGCGTCGGTGGGGAAGAACCGTCGCGTCGGCGGATTGCGCGGGGCGGGCGGGGCGGGGCTCGCCGCGCCGAGGTCGAGCGGGCTCGTTTCGATGGTCCCCGTCGCGGGCTTGGGCGGCCGGCGCTTTTTCGGCGCCGTCGGGGTCTTGGCGTCGGGCGGCGCGGCCGTGAGGTCGGAATCGGGGGGCTCGGGCGAGGGCGCGTCGACCACCTCGGGCGCCTCGTGGATGATCTGCGTGCCGCCTTTGCAGTCGGTCAGCCAGATGTCGTAGACGGGATGCTCGATGCCGTGCATGCCCGGGCTGTCGGCGAACATCCAACCGGTGAAGATGCGGTTATAGGCGTTGTTCTGCTCGACTTCGTCGACCTCGGCGAAGACGTCGGTCTGCGGCGCCTCGGTCGGCGGGCGCGAGTAGCAGACGCGCGGGGTGATCTGCAGCGATCCGAACTGCACCGTCTCGTTGATCGCCACCTCGAAGGCGATGATGCGGCCGGTGATTTTGTCGAGCCCGGAGAACACCGCGATCGGATGCTTGATCTTGTCGGCGAAGGCGGGTCCGGCCGCGCCGAGGAGCGCCGCGCACGCCGCGGCGCCGATGAGCTTCGTTCGTCCGTTCATCGTCTGCTTCGGGCCCGCCGCGCGCAATCCCGCGCCTTCCATTGCCTTGGCTCCCCGTGACGGCAAAGCAGGGCGAAATGAAGGCGCCGGCTTCAGCCTTCCGGCGTCCACGCCTGATAGTCGCCGCTCGAAGCCTGGCGGGCGCCGCGCCGCAGCGTCGAGCCCTTGGGGCGAATCGCCGCAGGCGTTCCCGTGGGATTGCCGATGTGGGGGCGCTCCCACTCGCGCGCCTGGTAGTCTTCCTCGCTCGGGGCGACGTCGACGGTGTGATGCAGCCAGCCGTTCCAGCCCGGCGGCGTCATCGAAGCCTCGGAGATGCCGTTGTAGATCACCCAGCGCCGCTCGAAGCCGAGCCCCGGATCGATCGCGCCGCCGCGCGCGCGGTAGTAAAGGTTGCCGAATTCGTCGTGACCGACCAGTTCGCCGTGGCGGCGGGTGTGCCAAAGCGTGTTGAGCGTCGCCCCGTTCCACCAGGTGAATAATCTGAGAAGAAATCGCTTCATCGTTTCCGGCCGGGGCGAAGGTTTTTGGCGCGGCGGACTATGGCGGCGCTGGGGAGGCCTGTCCAGCGCGAAAGGCCTCCCCAGCGCCGCCATCGTCCGCCACCAAAGCCTTCACCCCCGGCCGGAAACGATGAAGCGCTTCTGGGTAACCACCTGGTGAAACGGGGCAACATCAACAC